>JABFXD010000223.1 GCA_013361925.1 Streptomyces sp.
GGCGCGTCCGCGAGCCGTACGACGGGATCGTCCGGCCCCTCCCGCCCCGCGACGACCGGTTTGGCGGCGCGCTCCGCCTTGGCCTGGTACTGGGCGGCGTCGGCCAGCCGGAACAGCCGCCGGGCGGACCGCACCGGCCCGATGGGGTCCTCGGTGGAGGCGACCCCGCAGGCCACCCCCTCCCCGAGCTCCAACTCCGCGGCGCGGCGGCAGAGTTCGTCGGCCGCCTTGACGACCTCGTCGGCGGGCGGCCCGACCGCGAGCAGACAGAACTCGTCCCCGCCGAGCCGCGCGGCCAGCGTCCCCGGCAGCATCGCGCCGCACAGCGACAGCACGGACCCGAACCGCTCCAGGAGCCGGTCGCCGACGGCGTGCCCGAGGGTGTCGTTGACCCGCTTGAGCCCGTTGAGGTCGCAGACGACGAGGCTGACGGCGACACCCTCCCGCTTGTGCCGCTCGATGGCCTCGTCGAGCCGTACGTCCACGGCACGGCGGTTGGCCAGCCCGGTGAGGGCGTCGGTGAACGCCAGCCGCCGGGCCTCCTCCAACCGCTCCGCCTGCGCGATCCCGGCGGCGACGACGGCGGCCAGGACGGTGGCGAAATCGGCGTCGGCCCGGTCGAAGACGGGCTCACCGGCCGGGCGGGCGACGTACAGCTCACCCCAGGCCCGGCCGTTCAGCACGATCGGCGCGACGACACAACACCCGCGACCTCTCCTGCGGAGGGCGGCGACGCGCTGGTGGACATACCCCGGACGGCGCCCCGCGGCGGGTCCCTCGGCCGTCTCCACCCACGCGTTGGGCTCACCGCCGCCCGCCCAGCGCTCGTGCAGGAACTCGGTGATCTCCGGGAACTGGTGCACCGGGTAGGCCTCGGCGTCGGGGAACTCGTCCTCGTCGGGGGCGCGGTCCCCGACGTTGACGAGGACGCGGAGCCGGCCCAGCTCGCGTTCCCATACCGACAGGGCGGCGAAGCTGCCGCTCAGGGCGCGGCAGGCGCCGGTCGCTGCCGCGCGCCAGGCCTCGCGTGAGCCGTGGGCCGCGGCCATGCCTTGCGCCAGCGCGACGACTGCCGTGAGCCGCGTGTCCTCCGCCATTGCTCCAGGTTAGGGAGGTTTTGGGTGATTGGCGGTGTTGGAGGGCGCCAAGGGTGACGGGGGGTGGCTGGTTGTGTGGCGAGTGCGGGGCTGTGGGGGCTGGTCGCGCCCCGCGGCGGAGCCGCTGATCGACACAGCCCCGCGCCCCTGGGTATCTCTACTCGCCCGGCCATTCCGGGGGCCGCTTCTCATTGAAAGCTGCCACGCCCTCCGCCCGGTCCCCCGAGAAGGCCACCGAGCGCCAGGCTGCGTCCTCGACCTCCAGGCCCGCCCGCAAGTCCAGGCCGTGACCGAGCCGCAGGGCCCTCTTCGCCGCCCTCAGGCCCACCGGTGAATTGGCGGCGATCCGGGCGCCCATCGCCAGGGCCTCCTCCCGGTCCTTCCCCTCCTCCACCAGTACGTCCACCAGGCCCAGATCCCCCGCCTCTACCGCCTCCACCCGCCTCGCCGTGAAGATCAGCTCGGCGGCGCGGGCGGCGCCCACGCGGCGCGGCAGGAGCTGCGTTCCTCCGCCGCCCGGGATCACGCCCACCGACACCTCGGGAAGGCCCACGACGGCTGTCGCGTCGGCCACGATCAGGTCGCAGGACAGGGCCAGCTCGAAGCCGCCGCCGAGCGCGAAGCCATGGACGGCGGCGATGGTCGGGACGGGCAGTTCCAGTACGCCGGTGTAGGCGCCGCGCGCGACGGGCCGCTGCCGGACCAGATCGGCGTCCGTGAAGGAGTTCCGCTCCTTCAGGTCGGCGCCGACGCAGAACGCCCGCTCATGGGTGGACGTCACCACGACCGCCCGTACGTCCCTGTCGTCGCCCAGTGCGGCGCAGGCGGCGGCGACCGAGCGGGCCATCTCCGTCGACACGGCGTTCATGGCCTTCGGCCGGTCCAGGGCGAGTTCCGCGACGTGCCCGTGCCGCCGTACCAGCACGAACTCCCCGTACCGTTCCTCGCTCATGACACCCTCCAGTTAACGCGGGTTAACAGACTTCACCGGGCCCGATCATCGCAGCCCGGCCGGAGCGGCGGAAGAGCGGTCGGTTCCTGTATCGCCGCCCGACACCCCGTTCGAGTGACATCCCGCCCAACTCGGGCCCCTTCGCCCACGAGAGCGCATAGCGTGCGCTCCGCCACGGCGCATCGGGGGCGCGAGGGCATTGGGGAGGGGTCGCCATGACGACGATGACGGACATGCACACGGAGGCCACGGCTGCCGGGCTGTCGGTTCCCGACGCCGTACCGCAGCGTCTCTTCGGCTCACGCGGCCGGCATCGCCGTCCCCGGCCCCGCAAGGTCCTGCTCGCCGTCGGCGGGCTGGCGGTGGCGGCCGGGGCGCTGAGCCTCGTCCGGATGGCTCCGGAGGGCGCCCTGGGCGGCGGTCTCGGCACCGCGGAGGCCGAACCCCGCCTCGACGACCCGCACGCCGGTTCCGGCACGGACCGCGCGACCAACGCCGCCGCCACGCTCCCGGCGGT
>JABFXD010000060.1 GCA_013361925.1 Streptomyces sp.
CGGCGTCGAGGTGCGGGTCGTCAACGCCGACGGCACCGAGGCGGGCGGCCAGCCGGCCGGGATGGACGTCAAGCTGCTGGACCCGGGGACGGATCCGCAGGGCAGCGGGGTGTCGGCGGCCTCCGCGGAGCCGGCGGCGTTCGTGGCGGAGACGACGACGCCGGAGGCCTCGCCGAGCGAGTCGGTGTCGCCGTCGGTTTCCGAGTCGGCTTCGGCGACGCCTGCTGACTCGGCGTCGCCTTCTCCGACGGAGACCACCACCGCGTCCCCCTCCCCCACCTCCACCGTCCCGGCCCCACGCCCCTCCACGGTCGTGAAGCCGCCGGTCATCACGCAGGCGGAGTGGGGCGCGTCGACGGACTACGACGGCACGCCGGGCTACGGCACCGAGATCAAGGCCGCCGTCATCCACCACACCGGCATGGACAGCGACAACACGCTGTCCTGCGCCGACTCCCGGGCCCGGATGCGCTCCATCCAGCAGGAGCACTTCGCGCGCGGCTACTACGACATCGGCTACAACTTCGTCGTCGACAAGTGCGGCCAGATCTTCGAGGGCCGCAGCGGCGGCATGGACCTGCCGGTGATCGGCGCGCACGACATCGGGTTCAACACCAACACGGTCGGCATCTCGTACATCGGCAACTACGAGAGCGCCCAGCCCAGCAAGGCCGCGCTGGACTCCATCGCGCGGATCGTGGCGTGGAAGTTCGGCATGTACGGCATCGACCCGACCGGCAAGGTCACCCTGGTCTCCGGCAGTGACGCGGGCGTCGACGGCAACAAGGTCGCCAAGGGCAGCTCGATCACCCTGCCGCGCGTCTTCGGCCACCGGGACACCAACGCCACCGCCTGCCCCGGCGCCAACCTCTACTCCAAGCTGTCGCGGATCGCGGCGCTCGCGAAGACGCCGGGCATCTCGCACGCCCTCGCCACCTCCGACTACAACCGGGACGGGGTGACCGACCTGGTCGCCGGCGTGCCGAAGGCGAACGCGGTGCGGATCGTGCCGGGCAGTGTCGACGGGCCGGTGACGGCGGCGAAGGTCTCCCTCACCCAGTCCAGCCCCGGTGTCCCCGGTTCCTCCGAGTCCGGTGACGCCTTCGGCACCTCGACCGCGTGGGGCGACGTGAACGGCGACGGCTACGCCGACCTCGCGATCGGCGCCCCCGGCGAGGACGACACCAGCGGCAACGCCGACCGCGGCCAGGTCACGGTGATGTACGGCCCGGCCCTGAACACCGGCTTCTCGTACACCACTTCAGGGGTCACGGCGGCGGGCGCCAAGCTCGGCTCGGCCGTCACCGTCGGCGACTTCAACGGCGACGGCAAGGCGGACGTGTTCGCCGCGGGCACCGGCAAGGGCGGTAACTACAACGTCCGTCTCACCGGCGGCAGGACGACCTACGGCACCCTCACCACCGCCACCGGTTCCGTCGCCTACCTCGACGCCGCGACCGGCGACTTCAACCGGGACGGCTACGCGGACGTCGCCCTCAACTACCGCGACACCGGCGGCATCGGCCGTGTCGTCCGCTTCGCGGGCTCGGCGACGGGGCTGACCAAGGCCGGCGTCATCTCGGTCAAGGGCGGCCGGTCCATCGCCGCCGGTGATGTCAACGGCAACGGCTACGACGACATCGTCATCGGCCAGCCGGTGGCGTCCGAGTCCGGCGGCAGGTCGGGCGGGCAGATCACGATGGTGCCGGGCACCTCGACGGGCTTCACGACGACCGGGATGACGACCATCCACCAGGACACCGCGTCCGTCCCCGGCGGCAACGAGTCCGGCGACGCCTTCGGCAGCTCCGTCTCGGTCGGCGACTACAACGCCGACGGCTACGCGGACGCGCTCGCGGGGGCGCCGGGCGAGGACCTGGTCCGCGACGGCGTGAACCGCACGAACGCGGGCAACGCGATCCTGGTGAAGGGCAGTTCGGCGGGTCTGACGGGCACGGGTTCGATCGCCGTCTCCCAGGACACCTCGGGCATCCCCGGCTCCACGGAGACCGACGACCGCTTCGGCTCAGCGGTCTCCCTGTCCGACCTCTCCGGCTACGGCCGCGCCGACCTCACCTTCGGCGCCGACAACGAGGACGGCGGCGACGGCATCCTCCTCCACCTCCCGAGCAACAGCACGGGGCTCGGCTACACGGAGGCGGCGATCTACAGCAAGACGACGCTGGCGACGCCGACGGACGCCCGACTGGGCCAGACGCTGACGCCGTAAGCGCCCGAGGCGACGGCCGGGACGCCCACCACCGCGCGGGGTCCCGGCCGTTGTCCGGCCGTCGGGGGACGCGAGCGTCTCTGTCTACGGCCTTCTACCGCCTCCGGTCGCGTCCCGGCACAGCAGCCGCAGCGACCCGTTCCCCGCGAAACACCGCCGCGCCTCGTCGAGCGGATCCCACAACCGCCCGTCGGGCGTGCGTATCCAGTGGTCGCCGCCGCTCGCCCACCACTCGGCGCCGGTCTGACGGACGATCACCTCACCGGCGTACGCCCCGAATCCGCGCAGCACCGTCTCGACGGCGGCGTACGGAGTCTCCTCGCGGCGCAGGTCG
>JABFXD010000592.1 GCA_013361925.1 Streptomyces sp.
GATGCCGTGGATAGCGGTGGGCATCTCGGTGGTGGCGGCGGCCGCCCTGGAAGTGACGTGGAAATGGGTCGACCGCCGCGTGCCCGCTTAGCGCTTGGCCGGAGCCGGAGTGGTGGGGCACGAGGGTCGGCTGCGGGTCCGTTGTGGCTGGTCGCGCAGTTCCCCGCGCCCCTTGGGGGCGTTTTACTGGACGTCTATGTAGTCGCCCGTGGCGCTGACCGACGACGTGGTGGGGCTGCCCGCGAAGCTGTAGCGGTAGTAGCCGTCGGCGGAGGCCGTGACGGTGGTGCTCAGGCCGCCGGTGGAGCTGGACTTGATGGTCTTGACCGTCGTGTAGGTGCTGGAGCCCTTCTTACGGAACTGGAGCTTCACGTACTGGGCGGAGTAGCCCGAGTAGGTGCCGGCGTCCCAGTTGGCGCGGGTCAGCTTGCCGGTGACCGTGATGGTCCTGCCCTTCCTGACCGGCTCGGGCGAGGCGTTGGCGGTGAGCTTGGCCAGGCGCAGCACCTTGATGGAGGCGAGGTCGCCCTGGTCCTTGTAGCCGACCTTGCTGAGGTCGAGGCTGCCGCTGGAGGGGTCCTGGCCGTTGAAGTCGACGGCCTCGGCGCCGCCCTTCCAGGTACCGGCGTCGGCGTTGGACAGGTCGCCGTCGGCCGGGTGGATGTCGATGGTGCCGGTGCAGCTGGCGGTGGTGGCCGAGGTGACCGTGCAGGTCGCCGCGTCGTCGCCGTAGAGCTGGGGGGTGCTGTCGGCGCCGAAGGTGCCCCGGTAGAGGAACGGGTCGGTGAAGAAGTCCGACGCGGTGGGGTCGACGTCCGAGCCGTGGGTCAGCGTGTAGGTGACCTTCGTGCTGACGGCGGCGGAGGTACCGACCTTGACCGACGAGGCGATCTTGAAGTTGGAGAAGCTGACGTCCAGCGTGTACGGGGTGCCGGAGTCGGCGGCCTGGGCGGTCGGAAGGGCGAGGCCGGTGAGGGCGAGGGCGCCGGAGACGACGGCCACGGTGGCTCTGATGCGCATGTGCGTTCCCCAGGGGGAGAGTCGATCTAGGAGTCTGTTGACTCAGGGCATCAGATCCACGGCCGCCGGGGTGAGTTGTAGGGCCCGGTGCGAACTTTGCCGACTTTGTCGTTCCCTGCGCGGCGCTTGATCGTCGTATGGGGTGCGCATGACGAAACGCGGCACCGGCCCGTCGGGGTCACTCACGCTCCTCCATGACCTTCAGGACCAGCCCGAACCACCGAGACATCGTGATCCCGTCGTCACGCGGGTCGTAGGCGGCCCCGGCCTGCCCGAGCCACAGCCGGACCAGTTCGCGTTCGGAGGGGGCGGCGGCGAGCAGCTCCGTGATCGCCACGCGCAGTGCCGTCACCGCCTCGGGAGGCTCTTCGTCGCGGTAGGCCTCGACGGCCTGGCGGGGTGTTCCGGATTCGAGGTCGTGGTCCTGGTGGAAGTAGCCCCCGGCCAGGTGCCTGATCGCCTCGGGCAGTGGCGCCGCCTCCAGCCACTCCAGCTCGGACCACAGGCCGGGGAGGCCGAACCTCGCCAGGTACTCCTCCAGGATCACGTACGGAGGCGTGCCCCGCGGTGCCGCGTCGCCCTCCCACACGGTGTCGCACTCCTCGCACACGAGGACGCGGTCCTGCCGTCCTCGGACGCGGCAGGCCACGACCCGTCCTTCCTCGCATCGGGGGCATTCGTTCATCGCGGAGGAGCCTAACCGTGGCCGTGGGCGGCACCCTCCCAAGGGTTCAGCGGCGCCGCAGTGACGCGTCCAGCAGGGCCGGTGGGGTGTTGAACTTCTCGTGGGCCGCCAGGTCCGTGCCGGGGGCCACGATCGCGTCGATCGCGTCCAGGACGTCGGCCGGCAACACCGTGTCCGCCGCCGCCAGCTGGGACGCCAGGTGTTCCGGTGTACGCGGGCCGATGAGCGCGCTCGTCACCGCCCGGTGCGCGGTGACGAAGCCCAGCGCCAGTTGGATCAGGGTGAGGCCCGCGTCGTCCGCCACCTCGGCCAGGCGTTCCACCGCGGCCAGCCGCGCCCGGTTGTACGGCAGGCTCAGGTCGAAGCGGTCCGGCATGAACGCCGAGCGGTTCGTGGTGACGTCCCGGCCCTCGCGGACCGCTCCCGTCAGCCACCCCGACGCCAGCGGGCTCCACACCAGCACCCCCAGCCCGTACTCCTGCGCCACCGGCAGGACGTCGGCCTCCACGCCCCGCTGGAGGACGGAGTAGCTGGGCTGCTCGGTGACGTAGCGGGCGAGATGCGACGAGCGGGACGTCCACTGCGCCTGCACCATCCGGTACGCCGGGAAGGTCGACGACCCGAAGTAGCGGATCTTTCCGGCCCGTTGGAGGTCGGTCAGGGCCGACAGGGTCTCCTCGTCGCTGGTCTCCGGGTCCCAGCGGTGGATCTGGTAGAGGTCGACGTGGTCCACGCCCAGGCGGCGCAGGCTGTCGTCGAGGGCCTTCGTCAGCCAGCGGCGGGAGGTGCCGCGGTGGTTGGGCCTGTCCTCCGCCATCGGCATGGCCGCCTTCGTGGCCAGTACGACGTCCTCG
>JABFXD010001081.1 GCA_013361925.1 Streptomyces sp.
CCCGGGGACAGGGTCGCCGCCGAGCGCAGTACGTGGTCCGCCTTCAGGCCGAACTTGGCCAGCAGGGTGCGGACCTCGGCCGGCTCGGTGTCCGGGACGGCCGCCCCGAAGGCGTCCAGCAGCGACTCTTCGCCGTGGAACAGCTTGCGGGCCTGGTCGACCTCGCCGATCAGGACGCCGGAGCCGAGGGAGGCCGTGCCGCTGTCGACGGGGACGCGGCCGAGGAGGGCGGCCAGCAGGGTCGACTTGCCGGCGCCGTTCGCGCCCGTCACCGCCACGCGGTCCGCCCAGTCGATCTGGAGGGAGACCGGGCCCAGGGTGAAGTCGCCGCGCCGTACCTCCGCGTCGCGCAGGGTCGCCACGACCGACCCCGAGCGGGGCGCCGAGGCGATCTCCATCCGCAGTTCCCACTCCTTGCGGGGCTCCTCGACCACGTCGAGCCGTTCGATCATGCGCTGGGTCTGGCGGGCCTTCGCGGCCTGCTTCTCGCTGGCCTCGCTGCGGAACTTGCGGCCGATCTTGTCGTTGTCGTTGTTCGCCTTGCGGCGGGCGTTCTTGACGCCCTTGTCCATCCAGGAGCGCTGCATCTGGGCCCGGTCCTGGAGGGCCGCCCTCTTGTCGGCGTACTCCTCGTAGTCGTCGCGGGCGTGCCTGCGGGCCACGTCGCGCTCCTCCAGGTAGGCCTCGTAGCCGCCGCCGTAGAGGTTGATCTGTCCCTGGGCGAGGTCGAGTTCGAGGACCTTGGTGACGGTGCGGGTGAGGAACTCGCGGTCGTGGCTGACCACGACGGTGCCGGCGCGCAGACCGCTCACAAAGCGTTCCAGGCGCTCCAGGCCGTCGAGGTCGAGGTCGTTGGTGGGCTCGTCGAGGAGGAAGACGTCGTAGCGGGACAGGAGCAGGGAGGCGAGTCCGGCGCGGGCCGCCTGGCCGCCGGACAGGGAGGTCATCGGCTGGTCGAGGTCGACGCTCAGGCCGAGGGAGTCGGCGATCTCCTCGGCGCGTTCGTCGAGGTCAGCGCCGCCGAGGTCGAGCCAGCGCTCCAGGCTGGTGGCGTAGGCGTCGTCCGCGCCGGGCGCGCCGTCGACGAGGGCCTGCGTCGCCTCGTCCATGACGCGCTGGGCCACGGCGACGCCGGTGCGGCGGGCCAGGAACTCCCGGACCGTCTCGCCGGGGCGGCGCTCCGGTTCCTGGGGGAGGTGGCCGACGGTGGCGGTCGGCGGGGAGAGGCGGAGCTCGCCCTCTTCCGGTGCGGTCAGCCCGGCCAGCAGCTTGAGCAGGGTGGACTTGCCCGCGCCGTTGGCGCCGACCAGCCCGATGACGTCACCGGGTGCGACGACGAGGTCGAGCCCGGTGAACAGGGAGCGGTCGCCGTGGCCGGCGGCGAGGTTCTTGGCGACGAGGGTGGCAGTCATCAGGGGACCGATTTTAGCGAGGCCGGCCGGCGGGTCCTCCCGGGCTTCTCAGGGCCCCCCGTCAATGGGCCATCGCCTCCACCAGCACGCTCCCCGACGTCCGGGCGACCACGAAGGCCTCCCCCTTCACCGCCTTCGCGTCCAGGGCGATGCGATGCCGGCCCGCCTCCAGGACGCCGTCGAAGACCTCCTGGGCGTGGGTGCGGAAGAACCGGTCGAGGCGGTACGCGGTGAGCCGTACCCGGCAGGGCGAGGTGACCTCGACGCCCGCCTCGCCGTCGGCGGCGACCAGGCGGGTCAGCCGGCGCTGTTCCTCGGGGCTGCGGTCGAGGGCGTGTTCGATCTGGGCGACGAGGAGGGGGACGATCGGGGCGAGTCCGTTCACGTAGGTCACGTCCACGCCCGCGCGGTCGAAGGCGCGGCGCACGGAGGCCCGCTCCGCCTCGCCGATCGCCCGGCCGAAGGCGACGGCTCCGTAGCCGCGCAGTTCGTCGGCGGGGACGCCGTCGGCGTCGTGGGCGATGTCGGCGCCGATACCGATGGTGCGCAGGGCGGCGGCGAGCTTGGCGAGGAGGGCTACGCGGGCGCCGATCAGCAGGACGCGGCGGGGCCGGCTCGCGGTGCCGGGGGCGAGCAGGGAGTCGAGGGCCGCGCGGTAGTCGGCGCCGTGGAACCGGAAGGGGCCGATCCCGTGGTAGCCGTTGAGCTGGAGGTCGGCCAGCTCGTCGGTCTGCCAGGCGAAGTCCCGCCAGATGTAGTCGGCGCCCTCCTTCTCGATGACGGCGGTGACGGCTCCGCAGGCGAGGTCCTCGCACTCGGGGCAGCCGTAGATGACATAGCGCCCGCCCGGAAGCGGGGCCTCCGTCTCCAGCAGGAGACTGCGGACCTGGGCGGTGAAGATCGAGGGTGGTACGTCCGAGGCGAGTGGGGAGACGGCGTCGAGGTCGGAGAGCTGGAAGAGCAACGGTCGTCCGTCGACGATGAAGTCCACGAAGTCGCGGTGGACTTGGTAGTCACCGTTGACGAGGACTCCACCGGCACGCATCGCCGGTGCCAGGCCGAAGGTCGCGTACTCGGCAGACATGCTGCGAGTATTCCCGCAGCAAGCGCCCTCTGAGCACGGCATGACACATTCCGCTA
>JABFXD010000505.1 GCA_013361925.1 Streptomyces sp.
GGTCCAGGAGGCGGGCACGGAACCCGAAACAGGTGCGATCCTGTACACGACGACGAACTACTTCCTGGAGCGGATGGGCCTGCGCGGCCTGGACGAGCTCCCGGAGCTCGCGCCCTTCCTCCCCGAGGCCGAGGCGATCGAGGCCGAGACACTGGAAGGCGTTCCGTCGTTCGATCCGGACGCTCCTGACGCGCCGGACGGGCACGACGCAGACGACTAGACGGAAATGTGATGCGAAGCAGCAGCGGCAGGAACAGCAGCGGAAACAACGGCGGGAGCCGTGGTGGCAACAGCGGCGGCCGCGGCGGCAGCAGCGGCGGGAGCGGCGGTGGCCGCGGTAACCACCGCGGTGCCGGGAACTCCCGTGACGACAAGCAGGGCGGCCGGCCGAAGAAGCCCCGTCCCGAGGAGCGCCAGTACGACGTCGGCCCCGGCGCCTCTCCGCAGGGTCCGAAGTCGGGGCGCGGTGCCTCGGCGCGCGGTGGTGCCAAGGGTGGACCCAAGCAGGGTGGCACCGGGCGTGGCCGTTGGGTGCCGGCGACCTCCCGTGAGTACGAGGCGCGTGCCGAGGAGCGCAACCGCGAGCGGTACGCGAACAAGAAGGACGTGAAGCTGCCCAAGACCTTCCCGGGCGCCGAGCAGGAGGGCGAGCGGCTCCAGAAGATCCTCGCGCGCGCGGGCTACGGCTCCCGGCGGGCCTGCGAGGAGCTCATCGAGCAGGCGCGGGTCGAGGTCAACGGCGAGATCGTCCTGGAGCAGGGCAAGCGGGTCGACCCGGAGAAGGACGAGGTCAAGGTCGACGGTCTGACCGTCGCGACCCAGTCGTACCAGTTCTTCTCGCTGAACAAGCCCGCCGGTGTCGTCTCCACCATGGAGGACAACGAGGGCCGGCAGTGCCTCGGCGACTACGTCACCAACCGGGAGACCCGGCTCTTCCACGTCGGGCGGCTCGACACCGAGACCGAGGGCGTCATCCTGCTCACCAACCACGGCGAGCTGGCGCACCGGCTGACCCACCCCAAGTACGGCGTGAAGAAGGTCTACCTCGCGCACATCGTGGGCCCGATCCCGCGTGACCTGGGCAAGCGGCTCAAGGACGGCATCCAGCTGGAGGACGGGTACGCGAAGGCGGACCACTTCCGGGTCGTCGAGCAGACCGGCAAGAACTACCTCGTCGAGGTCACCCTCCACGAGGGCCGCAAGCACATCGTGCGCCGGATGCTGGCCGAGGCGGGCTTCCCGGTCGACAAGCTGGTGCGCGTGGCCTTCGGCCCGATCACCCTGGGCGACCAGAAGTCGGGCTGGCTGCGGCGGCTGTCCAACACCGAGGTCGGCATGCTGATGCAGGAAGTCGACCTGTAGGGCACGGGCGCCTGGTACGACGGCCGGTTCCGGATATCTCTCCGGGGCCGGCCGATTCGTTTTCGCGCTTCCGCCGGTCTGTATCCCACATGGGCGAAGGGAGCGGACATGACCGCGACGGCGGACCGTGAGGAACGGATACGGACGGCGGACTCGGCGGGCGGGACCGAGGATCCCCACAGCATGCGTCAGACGGCCCTGGAGAGCCGTAGGCGGCCTCCGCTGCCCCCGGGGCCCGGGAGCCCGTCAGGGGCGCCGCTGAGGGGACCTGCCGTGGATGCCCCGGGGCATGGGCGGTCGCCGAACGCGCCCTTCTTCCGCCTGCCGGAGGTGCTGTCGTGAACGCCGGGGAGCTGCTGGAGCGTGCGCTCGCCTACGCGCTGGGAAGCGTCGCCGAGGCCGAGAGCGCGGGCCTCGGCCGGATCACGCCGTGCCCCGAGTGGGACCTGGGGGAGCTGCTCGACCATCTCGACGACTCCCTGGACGCGCTGTACGAGGGGCTGAGCGGCGGACGCATCGGGCTGCTGCCGCACACCGACCGGGTCTGCGGGTTCCGCACCCGCGCGCGTGCGGTGCTCGGCGCCTGGGCGGCCGGACCGGGCGACGAGGTGCTGGTCGGTGAACGGCCGCTGGACGTGCGGGTGATGGGCGCGGTCGGCGCCGTCGAGATCGCCGTGCACGGCTGGGACGTCGCCCAGGCGTGCGGCGGGGCCCGCCCTCTCCCGGCCGCCCTCGCGGCCGAGTTGCTGCCGATCGCGCGGTGCGTGGTCGCCGTGGAGGACCGGGGAGTGCGGTTCGCCGAGCCGGTCGCGGTGGGCTCCTGCGCACCGCCCGAGGCCCGGCTGCTGGCCTTCCTGGGGCGCCGCGACTGCCTGCCGCGATGACCCCCCCGGGCGTCACCGTGTGCTGCGCGAGCCGGGTGAGGCCGGGGTGGGGGTCGGTTCGGTGCCGGTCAGCAGGCGTTTCATCGTTTCGGCGGCGTGGACGGCGGCGGTGCCGCAGCAGTTGTTGAACAGCACGTGGAGCTGGTCGACCCGCCCGGCCAGTGAACGCAACCGGGGCAGCCACTCGGCGAGTTCGGCCTCCCGGTAGGCGTACCGGAACCGGTCCTCCTTGCTCCCGGTGCCCCATGAGGCGCTGCGTCCGTGGAAGCGGACGACGGACAGCCGCGGCGAGGTG
>JABFXD010000547.1 GCA_013361925.1 Streptomyces sp.
GCTCGCACCGGCGAGCATCCGCCGTATCCGGCTCAAGGGCGTCGCCTTCCGGCCCCTCACCGGCACGGACGCGCGGACCACGGTCGCCGTCGCCTGGCGCGGCGGCGACGACAGTCCGCTCGTCGCGAACCTCCTGGAGACGATCACGCACCCGGGGTGAGATGGTCCCGCGCGGCCTTGCGGAAGGCCGTCACCAGGCGGTTGCGGTCGTCCGCGCGAGTGGCGACGACGACATGGCAGGGCTCGACACCCTCCATCGGGACCATGGTGAGGTCGGGCCGCAGGACCCTGCCGACCGACTGCGCGGCGACAGCCAACGACTCGCCGGCGGCGACCAGTTCGAACTTGTCCTCGACGACCTCGATCAGCGGCCCGTCCGGCGCCGGGCGCCCGTCCGGACGCGGCTCGAACCGCCAGAACGCGCTGCGCACCGGGTCCGCCATACGCGGCAGCCGCTCGTCGGCGATGTCGTCCAGCGTGACGGACTCCTTGCCGGCCAGCCGATGGTCCAGCGGCACGATCAGCACGCGCGGCTCGTCATAGAGGACCGTCACCCGCAGCCGGTCGGTCGGGAACGGCAGCCGCGTCACCGCCGCGTCGACCCGGTGATCGAGCAGGGCGTGATGCACGTCGTCCCAGGTCAGGTGCGCGGTCAACACCTCGGCGTCCGGGTGCCGGTGCCGTACCGCCCGGACCGCCGGGGTGACGATGATGCCCGAAGTGAAACCGACCGTCATCCGATGCGGCTGAGCGGCGGCACGCGCGCGTACGGCAGCCTGAGCCGCCGCACGCAGCAACGCCAGCGCCTCCGGCAGGAAAACCTCCCCCGCCTCGGTCAACCGCGTTCCCTGCGGCGTCCGGTCCAGCAACCGCGCCCCCAACTCCCGCTCCAGCCGCTGCACCTGACGGCTCAGGGAGGGCTGGGTGATGTGCAGCGCGTCGGCGGCACGACCGAAGTGCCGATGCTCGGCGACGACGGTGAAGTACCGGACGAGACGGAGATCGAGGTCCGCGGAGATCGGCTGGAAGTCGGCCACACAACGAGCCTAGCTGCGGTGATGCCCAGATCGCATTGCCGTATACGAAAGAGGCTTTGGACGTGGGACTCCTCGGTTCCCGAAGCTGGACGCATCCCGAACTCCATCCCTCTGGGGGTCATCAGCATGCGCGTATTCGTCACCGGCGCCAGCGGCTTCGTGGGCACGGCAGTCGTACGTGAACTCATCGGCGCGGGACATGAGGTGGTCGGCCTGGCCCGCTCCGACTCCTCCGCGGCGGCACTGCGGACCGCCGGCGCGGAGGTGCACCGCGGCGACCTGGACGACCTCGACAGCCTGCGCAGGGGCGCCGCATCGGCCGACGGCGTCATCCACACCGCCTTCAAGCACGACTTCTCGAACATCGCCGCCTCGGGCGTGATCGACCTGCACGCCATCGAGGCGATGGGCTCGGTGCTGGAAGGCACCGGCAAGCCCTTCGTGACGACCTCGGCGTTCCTGGTCGAGCCCGGCATCTACGCCACGGAGGAGGACCCGGCCCACCCGGACTCCGTGGCGCCCTTCCGCGTCCCCTCCGAGGAGGCCACCCTCGCCCTCGCCGACCGCGGCGTACGCACCAGCGTGGTCCGCCTTCCTCCGTCCGTCCACGGCCCCGAGGACGGCGCCTTCGTGCCCAAGTTCATCGACACGGCCCGCGAGAAGGGCGTCTCCGCGATGATCGAGGACGGCACCAACCACTGGCCGGCCGTCCACCGCCTCGACGCGGCCCGCCTCTACCGCCTGGCCCTGGAGAAGGCCGCCCCGGGCACCCGCATCCACGCGATCGGCGACGAGGGCGTACCCCTGCACGACATCGCGACCGCGATAGGCCACGGCCTGGGCGTCCCGGTCCTCCGCATACCGCACGCCGAAGCCACCGCCCACTTCGGCTGGATCGCCCACTTCGCCGCCATGGACCTCCGCGCCTCCAGCACCCTGACCCAACAGCGCCTGGGCTGGAAGCCGGAGCAGCCGGGCCTGCTCGCGGACCTGGCGGAGGGCCACTACTTCGAGGAGGGGCGCAGGAGCATGCTCTGAGCCCTGGGCGGGCGAGCGATTCAAAAAAGAGGTTGATCGGGCGCCGACGGCTTCCTAGGCTGCTGCTACTTCAGAAGGGAGGTGGTTCGGCAGATGTATTCATACCGGACGGAAGAGGTGGCTGCGGGCTAGCGGCCCGTCACCACATTTTGTGCGGTGCCGGACCAGCACGCGACAGACGTGTGCAGCCGGCCCAATCCCAAGCAGTCACCCGACCCGCGAGCTCGCCGGTACGTCCGGCCGGCTCCCCCGCTGAGGCGGGGGGACCCGAGCTCGCGGGTCGTCTGCGTTGTCAGGGTCCGCAGGATGTTGTCAGGGTCCGCAGGATTTACGGGAGTGACCTGCGCCACCCGCGTTTCTTGCGGCACGCAGTACTCTGACCTCATGCTTTCGCTCGTTCGACGCCGCCACGTGGACTACGTCCGCGTCACGAGCATGGGCTGTCGACGCTCCATCTGAGCCT
>JABFXD010000703.1 GCA_013361925.1 Streptomyces sp.
CGTCGTGACCCAGGCGACGTAGACGACCGTGCCGGCGCCCTGCCAGTCGAGGGCGCGCAGGGCGTCGTAGTCCCGGGTCGGGCCCTCCGTCAGCAGGGACAGGGCGAGCAGGGGGAGGACCGGGACCGTGCTCACCCACACCATGAAGTTGAGGGCGTCGGGGGGTGCCGCCCTGCGGGTGAGGACGTTGGAGGCGCCCCAGCAGGCCGCCGCCGCGACGCACAGGGCGAAGGCGCCGAGGGGGCCCGAGGTGCCCTCGTCGACGGCGGCGACGGCGATACCGGCCAGGGCCACCGCCATGCCCAGCACCCTGACGCCCGAGGGGCGTTCGCCCAGGACCGCGAACGCGATCACCGCCGTGAACACCGCCTGGATCTGGAGCACCAGGGAGGACAGGCCGGCCGGCATGCCCGCGTCCATCGCGACGAACAGCAGGCCGAACTTCGCGACCCCCAGCACCAGCCCGACCCCGATGATCCACTTCCAGGCCACCTTCGGCCGGCCCACGAAGAACACCGCCGGCAGGGCCGCCGCCAGGAAGCGCAGGGCGGAGAAGAGCAGGGGCGGGAAGTGGTCGAGGCCGATCTCGATGACGGTGAAGTTCACGCCCCAGACGGCGGCGACGAGGACGGCGAGGGCGATGTGGGCGGGACGCATGCGTCGAGGATCACTCGCCTCGACCATGTAGCACCAGCGATGATTGCTGCATGGTTGGATGAAGCGTTGCTAATGAATGTCGCTGATGAATGTCGCTGATGAACAGGGGCTGGGAGATGCTCGATCTGCAACGCCTGCGCGCCCTGCACGCCGTCTCCGTGCACGGCACCGTCGGCGCGGCCGCCGCCGCCCTCGGCTACACACCCTCCGCCGTGTCCCAGCAGATCGCCAAGCTGGAGCGGGAGACCAGGACGGTACTCCTGGAACGGGAGGGGCGTGGGGTCCGGCTCACCGCGGAGGCACTGCAACTCGTCGACACCGCGGAGCAGTTGCTGGCGATCGTCGAGCGGGCCGAGACCGGGATCGAGCAGCGCCGCAACACCCCGGCGGGACGGCTGACGGTGGCCGCGTTCGCGTCGGCGGCCCGCGGGCTGCTGCCCGGCGTGCTGGCCGACCTCGCCCACCGGCATCCCGCCCTCGACGTCCGGCTCTCCGAGATCGACCCGCATCTGTCGGTCGGGCTGGTCGCCCGGGGCGCGCTGGACCTGGCCGTCGTGCACGACTGGGACATCTCGCCGCTGCCGGTGCCGCCCGGCGTGGAACAGGCGGCGATCGGCGAGGACCGGTGCACGCTGCTCGTGCCGGAAGGCCACCCCTTCGCCGAGCGGAAGCGGGTGCGGCGCGAGGACCTCGGCGGGGAGCGGTGGGTCTGCCAGCCGCCCGGCCGGGTCTGCCACGACTGGCTGGTGCGCACCCTGCGGAGCGCGGGGCACGAGCCGGAGATCATCCACCAGGCCGACGAGAACCCCACCCTCGTCGCGCTCGTCGCCGCCGGGCTCGGCATCTGCCTCGTCCCCCGCCTCGGCCGCGGCCCCCTCCCGGCCGGAGTCGTCGAGGTGGAGCTCGACCCGACGCCGGTACGGCGGCTGTACGCCCTGTGGCGCACCGGCGCGGCGGGCCGCCCGTCGATCACGGAGACCGTACGCACCCTCCAGCACCACTGGCCCGAGACGGCGTCCCACCCGCCCCGCTGAACCCCGCGGCCCCAACTTGCGGGATTCGGGCCCGAGCCGGGAACCCCGCCCCAGCTCCGCTCGTCCAATGCGCGAGCTGTCGGAGAGTCACCGCGGTGCGGTGTCGGCCTCGCTGCTGGCTGCGAACGCTGACCTACCCTCTCCGCCGTACCGCGGCCGGCAGCACGCCGTCATCGGCGCGCCCCCCTCCAACAGCGCCGATGACGGCCCTCATTGCCGGGCCCCGGGCCCATCGCGGGTTACTGTGCACTCCCTTGACTGGCAGAAACTTCCCGGATATTGGTGACTCCTCGGAAGTTTCCTTCAGCGGATCACCTCCGGAAGGAGCGCACGTGCCCTCCAGACGTACCGTCCTAGCCGCCACCGCGGGAGTCGCCGCCACCCTCGCCATGTCCGGCCCCGCCTACGCGGACGACAAGAAGCTCCGCTCCCTCATCTCCCGTATGACACTGCCGGAGAAGGTCGGCCAGCTCTTCGTGATGCGGGTCTACGGCCACTCCGCCACCACCCCCGACCAGGCCGACATCGACGCCAACCTCAAGGAGATCGGCGTCCGCACGGCCGCCGAGCTGATCGCCAAGTACCGCGTGGGCGGCGTCATTTACTTCACCTGGGCGCACAACACCCGCGACCCGCACCAGATCGCCGACCTCTCCAACGGCATCCAGAAGGCGTCCCTCACCCAGCCCCGGGGCCTGCCCGTCCTGATCTCCACCGACCAGGAGCACGGCATCGTCTGCCGGGTCGGCGAGCCCGCCACGCTCTTCCCGGGCGCGATGGCGATCGGCGCGGGCGGCTCACGGAAGGACGCCCGCACCCTCGGCCGGATCGCGGGGCGGGAGCTGCGGGCCCTCGGCATCCGGCAGAACTACTCCCCCGTCGCCGACGTCAACGTCAACCCCGCCAACCCGGTCATCGGTGTCCGTTCCTTCGGCGCCGACCCGCACGCGGTGGCCGGGCTCGTCGCCGCCGAGGTCGCCGGGTACCAGCACTCCCGGCAGGTCGCCGCCACCGCCAAGCACTTCCCCGGGCACGGCGACACCGCCGTCGACAGCCACTACGGCTTCCCGGTCATCACCCACACCCGCGAGCAGTGGGAGCGGCTGGACGCGCCGTCGTTCCGGGCCGCGATCGCCGCCGGCATCGACTCGATCATGACCGCGCACCTCATGGTCCCGGCCCTCGACGACTCCGGCGACCCGGCCACCCTCTCCCGCCCGATCCTGAACGGCATCCTGCGCGAGGAGCTGGGCTACGACGGGGTGATCGTCACCGACTCCCTCGGCATGGAGGGCGTCCGCACGAAGTACGGCGACGACCGCGTCCCCGTGCTCGCCCTGAAGGCCGGGGTGGACCAGCTCCTCAACCCGCCGAACCTCGACGTCGCCTGGAACGCCGTACTGAAGGCCGTCCAGGACGGGGAGCTGACCGAGGCGCGGCTCGACGAATCGATCCTGCGGGTGCTGCGGCTGAAGGCGAAGCTGGGGCTGTTCAAGGAGCCGTACGTCAGCCAGGCGGGCGTCACCCGCACCGTGGGCGTCCCGGCGCACCTCGCCGAGGCCGACCGGATCGCCGAGCGGACGACGACCCTGCTGGTCAACAAGGGCGGCCTGCTGCCCCTGTCGCCCCGCAGGCTCCTGGTGTGCGGCGCCGATCCGGCCTCCCCGTCCGGCACCACCGGGCCGCCCACCGGGGTCCTCGCGACCGCGTTCACCGAGCTCGGCTTCACGGCCACGGCCCTGTCGACGGGTACGGCACCCTCCGCCGCCACCATCGCCAGGGCGGTCGCGGCGGCGCAGGACGCGGACGCGGTCGTCGTGGGGACGTACAACCTGAGCGCCGCCCAGAAGACGCTGGTCGAGCAGCTGGTGGCGACCGGGAAGCCGGTGGTCGCGCTCGCGATCCGCAATCCGTACGACGTGGCCCAACTGCCCGGCGTCCCGGCCTGCCTGGCGTCGTACTCCTGGACCGACGTCGAACTGCGGGCCGCCGCGCGGGTGATCGCGGGTGCGGTGGCGCCGCGCGGGAAGCTGCCGGTGCCGGTGCAGAAGGCGGACGATCCGGCGCAGGTGCTCTATCCGATCGGGTACGGACTCTCGTATCCGGCGTAGCGCGGGTACGCCACGCCCCCGGCGCACGCCCGCCAAAGGGCGCAAAGCACCCCGCACGTCTGGCGTGTGCCCGCCACGGCGGGTCACGCTGGTCCGGGGTGTCCGGGGGGCTGCGATGCGCGAGAGATGGTCGGCGGGGGCGGTGTGCGCGCTGCTGGCTGCGCTGCTCGCGGCCCTGCTCACCGGATGCCAGGGCACACCGGACGACGGCACGGAGAGCGACGGCCGGATCAGCAGCGAGGTGACACCGACCCGGCCCTCGGGGTACGGGACGGTGTTCCTCGGCGTCGACGAGTGCAGCTCCTTCGGCACCACCAGCTTCACCGAGGTGCCCTGCGCCGGTGAACGGGCGGCGGCGCGGGTCGTGGCGCGCTTCGACGGCACGACCGAGGACGGCCCGCTCTGCCCGGGCACCACCGACTTCGTGCTGCACATCAGCGAACAGGCCCGGTCCGCCGACGAGGACGGCGACGGCGAGGTCCCGCAGGGCTACGCCTGTATGCGCAACCTCAGCGCCCCGCACCCCGGCGACCCGGGCGGCGGGGGCGGGCCGCGCACCATCGTCGGGGACTGCGTCTACAGCTCCGGCGACGGCCAGGTCCGCGAGACCGCCTGTGACGGGAAGGGGGCGAGGAAGCCGGAGTTCAAGGTGACCAAGGCCGTCGGCAAGCGCAGCGGGTGCCCGCTGTCCACGGCTCTCTACGTCCAGCTCGGCGGCCAGGAACCGGTCGGCTGCGCCCGGCCGCTCTGACCTGTCCCGATCCACCTTTTCCTGATCTCCCCTGGTGCACACGGGAGTTGCTCCGATAGCTTCCGCTCGCACATCTGTCTCACAGGGGAGGGTGCATGCGCAAGGCGCTCAGATGGCTGCTGGCGCTCACGGTGCTCATAGGCACGTTGAGCACGGCAGGGGCGGCCACCGCCGCCGAGCCGGAGGCCACCACCACCGATATCAAGGAGCAACTGCTCTCCATACCGGGCATGAGCCTGATCGAGGAGAAGCCCTACACCGGATACCGCTACTTCGTTCTCAACTACACCCAGCCGGTGGACCACCGGCACCCGTCCAAGGGCACCTTCCAGCAGCGGATCACCGTGCTGCACAAGGACGTCAGCCGCCCGACGGTGTTCTACACCGGCGGCTACAACGTCTCGACGACACCGAGCCGCCGCGAGCCGACCCAGATCGTGGACGGCAACCAGGTCTCCATGGAGTACCGCTTCTTCACGCCGTCCCGGCCCGACCCGGCCGACTGGAGCAAGCTGGACATCTGGCAGGCGGCCAGTGACCAGCACCGGATCTTCAAGGCGCTGAAGAAGATCTACACGAAGAACTGGATCGCCACCGGCGGCTCGAAGGGCGGCATGACCGCCACCTACTACGAGCGCTTCTACCCGAAGGACATGGACGGCGTGGTGGCCTACGTGGCCCCGAACGACGTCGTCAACGACGAGGACTCGGCCTACGACCGCTTCTTCGCGTCCGTCGGCACCAAGGAGTGCCGCGACCGGCTGAACGCCGTGCAGCGCGAGGCGCTGGTGCGCCGGGAGCCGCTGGAGAAGAAGTACGCGGCCTACGCCGAGGCGGAGGGCTTCACCTTCGACACCATCGGCAGCCTCGACCGGGCGTACGAGGCGGTCGTCCTCGACTACGTGTGGGGCTTTTGGCAGTACAACCTGCTGGCCAACTGCGGTGACGACGAGCTGATCCCGCCGGACGCGAAGACCGCGACCGACGACCAGATCTGGAACTCGATCGACACGGTCTCCGGGTTCTCCTTCTACACCGACCAGGGCCTCACGCCGTACACGCCGTACTACTACCAGGCGGCCACCCAACTCGGCGCCCCGACCATCCACTTCCCGTACATCGAGAAGAAGTACGTCCGCTACGGCTACCAGCCGCCGCGCAACTTCGTCCCGCGCGACATCCCGACGAAGTTCCAGCCGTACGCGATGCGGGACGTCGACACCTGGATCCGGCACAACGCCCGGCACATGCTCTACGTCTACGGCCAGAACGACCCGTGGGGCGGCGAGCGGTTCCGGGTCGACAAGGGCGCGAAGGACTCCTACGTCTTCACGGCCCCCGGCATGAACCACGGCGCGAACGTGGCCGGTCTGGTCGCCGACCAGAAGGCCTTCGCGACGGCCCGCATCCTCGACTGGGCGGGCGTCTCCGCCGCCGCGGTCGCCGAGGCGAAGCCGCTCGCGACGTTCGACCGGAAGCTGGACGTGCGTGACGTGGAGCGGGAGCCCACGCTGCGTCCGTGACACGGAGGCCGGCTCCGGTGCGCGGCGCGCGCCGGAGCCGGCCGGTCAGCCGCTCAGCCGGTCAGTACCGCTTCCAGCTGCTGGACTCGTAGGCCCCCCGGCCCACCTGGCCCTTGATCCACACCTTGCGGGTGCCGGCGTACGTCCGCACCGGCCCGGCGTGATGGGTGTACTTGCCCTTGTCGACGACGGCCCCGAAGCCGCGCGCCTGGATGCTGACCATCATGGTGCGCTTGGCGCCGCCGCTCTTCGGGAACGTCATCGCGCAGAGCCAGCCGCCGTCCTTGTAGAGCTTGACGGCGCCGGTGGAGAAGGTGAACGTGCGGATCTTCCGGCCCTCGCAGGAGTCCGCCGAGAACGCCTGCGCCTGGCCCGGCACCGCGACCGCGAGCAGCCCGGAAGCGGTCAGCGCGGCGAGCACGACCGCGGCCCGCCGCCGTATCGCACCAGTCCCTCGGTCCACTGTGGTCCCTCCCGTACCCCGGCGATGAGCGTACTGGTGTACGGACGCAGGACGTATGTCGGATGGTTGCACGACCGTCACGAGATCAGGCCATCACGCGACCACCGGGGCGTCCTCCCCTACGAACGTCCGCCACAGCGAGGCGTAGAGACCATCGCGTTCGATCAGCTCGTCGTGCGTCCCGTCCTCGGCGACCCGTCCGTGAGCTGAACCTCCCGATGCCGCTCTCGCACCGATCGGCCCTGGCGGGCCTCACGGGCTTCGAGCCGACCGGCCGGACTCCGTCCGGCGCTACGGCAGGCGCGGTCGCTCAGGCGGCCAACGGCTCGTCCTCCCCTACGAACGTCCGCCACAGCGAGGCGTAAAGACCATCGCGTTCGATCAGCTCGCCGTGCGTCCCGTCCTCGGCGACCCGTCCGTGATCCATCACGACCACGCGGTCCGCGCGTGCCGCGGTCGTCAGGCGGTGGGCGACGACGAGGGTCGTGCGGCGGCCCGCGAGGCGGTCGGTGGCCTGGTTGACCTGGGCCTCGGTGGCCAGGTCGAGGGCGGCCGTCGCCTCGTCGAGGAGCAGGATGTCGGGGTCGACGAGTTCCGCGCGGGCCAGCGCGATCAGCTGGCGCTGGCCGGCCGAGAGGTTGCGGCCGCGTTCGGCGACCTCGTGGAGGTAGCCGCCGTCGAGGGTGGCGATCATCTCGTGCGCGCCGACCGCGCGGGCCGCCGCCTCCACCTCGGCGTCGGTGGCCTCGGGGCGGCCGTAGGCGATGGCGTCGCGGACGGTGCCCTGGAAGAGGTACGCCTCCTGCGGGACGACACCGAGCCGGTGCCGGTACGAGGTGAGGTCCAGGGCCCGCAGATCCGTGCCGTCGACCGTGACCCGGCCGCCGGTCGGGTCGTAGAACCGCGCCACCAGCTTCACCACCGTCGACTTGCCGGCGCCGGTCTCGCCGACGAACGCGACGGTCTGCCCGGCCGGGATGCGCAGGTCGATCCCGCCGATGGCCTCCTCGTCGTCGCCGTACGCGAAGTGGACGCCCTCGAAGGCGACCTCGCCTCGCAGGGAGAGCACCTCCAGCGGCTCGTCGGCGGCCTTCGTCGAGGTCGGCTCCTGGAGCAGTTCCTGGATGCGGCCGAGGGAGACGGTGGCCTGCTGGTAGCCGTCGAAGACCTGGGAGAGCTGCTGCACGGGCGCGAAGAACAGGTCGATGTAGAGGAGATACGCGACCAGCGCGCCGGTGGTGAGGGTCGCGTCGTCGATCCGCCCGGCGCCCGCGACGAGGACGGCCGCGGCGGCGACCGACGACAGCAGCTGCACGAAGGGGAAGTAGACCGAGATCAGCCACTGCCCCCGGATACGGGCCTGCCGGTAGCTGTCGCTGCGCTCCGCGAACCGCGCCCCGCCGTCCCGCTCGCGCCGGAACGCCTGCACGATCCTGAGCCCGGCGACGGACTCCTGAAGGTCGGCGTTGACCACCGAGACGCGCTCACGGGCGAGTTCGTACGCCTTCACGCTCGCCCGGCGGAAGAAGTACGTCGCGACGATCAGCGGCGGCAGCGTCACGAAGACGACCAGGGCCAGCTGCACGTCGAGGACGAGCAGGGCGCCCATGATGCCGAAGAAGGTGACGACGGAGACGAAGGCGGTGACGAGGCCGGTCTGGAGGAAGGTCGAGAGCGCGTCGACGTCCGTGGTCATCCGCGTCATGATCCGGCCGGTCAACTCGCGCTCGTAGTAGTCGAGTCCGAGCCGCTGGAGCTGAGCGAAGATCTTGAGCCGCAGCGAGTACAGCACCCGCTCGCCGGTCCGCCCGGTCATCCGCGTCTCACCGATCTGCGCGGCCCACTGCACCGCCACGGTGAGCAGCCCGAGCAGCGAGGCCGCCCACACCGCGCCGAGGGCCATCTCGCCGACCCCGCTGTCGATGCCGTGCCGGATCAGGATCGGCAGCAGCAGCCCCATGCCGGCGTCCACGGCGACGAGCCCGAGGCTGATGAGGAGGGGGGCGCCGAACCCGCGCAGCAGCCGCCGGAGCCCGTACGACTCCTCGGGCGTGACCGCCCGCGCCTCGTCGATGTCCGGGGTGTCGGTCGCCGGGGGCAGCGCCTCCACCTGGGCGAGCAGCTCGGGCGTGGCGGGGGTGCCGGAGAGCGCGGCGTCCTTGGGCTCCCGGTCGCCGGTCCACAGCCGCGGGGTGAGGCCGCGCTCGGCGTCGAACTCGGCGTCCAGTTCGTCGCGTACGGAGGTGTCCTCGGCCGGGGCGAGGGGCTGGGCGTGACCGGGTGAGACACCGCCGAGCTCGTCGGGGTCGGTGAGCAGGCGCCGGTAGAGGGCGGACCGTTTCTCCAGCTCGGCGTGGGTGCCGAGGTCGGCGAGCCGGCCCTGGTCGAGGACGGCGATGCGGTCGGCGAGGTTGAGGGTGGAGCGGCGGTGCGCGATGAGCAGCGTGGTCCGCCCCTCCATGACCTGCTTCAGCGCCTCGTGGATCTCGTGCTCGACGCGGGCGTCCACGGCGGAGGTGGCGTCGTCGAGGACGAGGAGGCGGGGGTCGGTGAGGATGGCGCGGGCGAGCGCGACGCGCTGGCGCTGGCCACCGGAGAGGGTCAGGCCGTGTTCGCCGACCTTGGTGTCGTAGCCCTCGGGCAGCTCACTGATGAAACGGTCCGCCTGGGCGGCGCGGGCGGCCTCCTCGATCTGCTCCCGGGTCGCCTCGGGGCGGCCGTACGCGATGTTGTTGCGCACGGTGTCCGAGAAGAGGAAGGAGTCCTCGGGGACGAGCCCGATCGCGGCCCGCAGCGAGTCCAGCGTCAGCTCGCGGACGTCGTGGCCGCCGATGAGGACGGCGCCGTGGGTGACGTCGTAGAAGCGCGGCAGGAGGAGGGAGACGGTGGACTTGCCGGAGCCGGAGGAACCGACGACGGCGAGGGTCTCACCGGGCCGGATCTCGAAGGAGAGGCCCTGGAGAACGGGCCGCTCGTCTTCGTAACCGAAGGACACGTCGTCGAACTCGACGGTGGCCGGGGCGTCGGCGGGCAGCTCCTTGGGCCCGTCCTTCATCGACGGCTCGGTGTCGATCAGCTCCAGGACCCGCTCCGTACCGGCCCGCGCCTGCTGGGCCACGGTGAGGACCATGGCGAGCATGCGCACCGGCCCGACGAGCTGGGCGAGATAGGTGGAGAAGGCGACGAAGGTACCGAGGGTGATGTGCCCGCGCACGGCCAGCCAGCCGCCCAGCGCCAGCATGGCGACCTGTCCGAGGGCCGGGACGGCCTGGAGCGCCGGCGTGTACTTGCTGTTGAACCGGATGGTCCGCAGCCGCCCCGCGAAGAGCCGCCGCCCGACCTCCCTCAGCTTCCCGGTCTCCTGCTCCTCCTGCCCGAACCCCTTGACCACGCGTACGCCGCCCACCGCGCCGTCGACCACCCCGGCGACGGCGGCGGCCTGGGCCTGGGCGTACCAGGTGGCCGGGTGCAGCTTGCTGCGGGAGCGCTTGGCGATCCAGGCGAGGGCGGGCGCGACCGCGAGGGCGACCAGGGTCAGCGGGATGGACAGCCAGGCCATGACGACCAGGGAGATCAGGAACAGGGCGAAGTTGCCGATGGTCATCGGCAGCATGAAGAGAAGCCCCTGGATCAGCTGGAGATCGCTGGTGGCCCGCCCCACGACCTGCCCGGTCGACAGCTCGTCCTGCCGCCGCCCGTCCAGCCGTGTGATCGTCCCGTACATCTCGGTCCGCAGGTCGTGCTGGACGTCGAGGGCGAGACGCCCGCCGTAGTAGCGGCGGATGTAGGTGAGGACGTACACCAGCACGGCGGAGGCGATGAGAAGACCGGCCCAGGGGGCCATGTCCCGGCTGTGATCACCGATGACGTCGTCGATGATCACCTTCGTGATCAGCGGCACGAGCGCCATGACGGCCATGCCGGCGAGGCTGGACCCCAGGGCCAGGACGACGTCCTTCGGATACCGCCAGGCGTATCCGGCCAGCCGCCGTGCCCATCCCCGCTGTCTCACGTGCCCGTCCTCCACTCTGCTGGTGTGCCGGAAGGGCACAACACGGAGGGGCGGGGATTTCATCCCGCTGCAACAATCCGGGGAGCCCGGTCACTGCGCGTGAACGACCGAACCCCCCGGCGCACGGCACGGGGGGTTCGGGGGTTCGCTGGTTCGGGTGGGGCTCTGTGCGCCGGGTCCTACCAGATCGCCTCGACCCACTCCGGGTGGTCGATGAACGGGTTGCGGTTGTGCTGGTAGGTGTCGTAGATGACCTGGTTGCGC
>JABFXD010000720.1 GCA_013361925.1 Streptomyces sp.
CAGGCCGCGCCCACCATCCCTGCCCCGACGACCACGACATCGCAGGTCAGTCGCATGCTCACGGCAGTAATATGTCACATGGTGCTCCGCCGAGGAATACCCCGGCACGCGAGGACGACCACCGCCACGACCACACCACCGCCCACCCACCACCGAACCCCTGAGTTGCCGGTCAGTCGCCCCCGTGACCTCATGGAGGGGCGTCGGCTCCGCTGACCCCGAGTGGCCGGAGCCCTCGGTGCGTGTCCGTGAAGATCCGTGTGCGGAGTCCGGGAGCGAGTTCATGGTCAGTGTGTCGACGGCCGGCAAGGACAAGGTGGTCCCCGGCCCGGGCGACGGTGAGCGGCCCTCCGCCGCGGCCTGGCGGAACCTGGTCGTGGCCACGATCGGGTTCACGCTCACCTTCTGGGCGTGGAACCTGATCGCACCGCTGGCCAGCCAGTTCGACGACGACCTGCACATGTCGTCCTTCGCCCAGTCGGAGCTGGTCGCCGTCCCCGTGCTGGTCGGCTCGCTGGGCCGGGTCCCGGTCGGCGCGCTCACCGACCGCTACGGCGCCCGGCTGATGTTTCCGCTGGTCAGCGCCCTGACGATCATTCCGGTGCTGCTGCTCATCCCCGCCCACACGTCGTATGTGGCGCTGGTGCTGGTGGGCTTCGTCCTCGGTCTTGGCGGCACGACCTTCGCCATCGGTGTGCCGCTGGTCAACTCGTGGTTCCCGCCCAAGCAGCGGGGCGCGGCCCTCGGCATCTTCGGCATGGGCATGGGCGGTGTCGCGCTGTCCGGGTACTTCACGCCCCGGATGTACAAGCACAGCGAGAACCTGCCCTTCCTCGTGCTCGCCATCGCCCTCGCCGTGTACGCCGTCCTCGCCTATCTGTTCATCAACGACCGGCCGGGACGGCCCGTCCCCAGCACGCCCCTCACCACCCGGCTCCGCGAGGCCGGCCGGCTCCGGGTGACCTGGGAACTGTCCGCCCTGTACGCCATCGGGTTCGGCGGCATCGTCGCGTTCGGCGTCTATCTGCCGACCTACCTCAAGACCTGGTACGAGCTCGACGCCACCGACGCCGGCACCAGGGCCGCCGGGTTCGCCCTGGTCGCCGTGGTGTTCCGGCCCATCGGCGGCTGGCTGTCGGACCGGATCCACCCGGCCGTCGTCACCTCGGTCTCCCTCGGTGCGGTGGCTCTCCTCGCCGTCGTCCAGGCCTTCGACCCGAAGCTGGTGCCGACCGCCACGATCTGCCTGCTGGTGATGGCCGCCGCCCTCGGCGCGACCAGCGGCGCGGTGTTCGCCCTGGTCGCCCGGGTCACCCCGCAACCGCAGGTCGGCAGCGTGACCGGCATCGTCGGCGCGGTCGGCGGCCTCGGCGGATTCGTACCGCCGCTCGTCATGGGCGCCGTGTACAGCGCCAAGAACTCCTACTCGATCGGCTTCATGCTGCTGTCCGACCTGGCGCTCGCCGGGTGCGTGTACGCGTACGGACGGATGCGGGAGGCGGGGCGGGAGAAGGAGCGGGCGGGGTGAGTCGACGGCCGTCGATCAGCTCTTGGTGCCCGGGACGGGGATGAGCGGATGAGACCGTCCAGCACGAAGGCAGCCACACCCCGCCGCTGGGCGCCGTCGGACTCCACGACGATCACCGCCCCGGGCTCGGCGCGGTGGATCGCGGCGTGCAGCATCAGGTTGTTCCCGGGCACGCACCGCACCGTGTACGCGGGCCCCGCGACCCGGCGCGTGCCACAGCGGGCGGATGCCCGCTGTCCATCACCTGCCCGCGGGCGGGGTCCTCAAGATCTCCCGGGCGAAGACATCGCCTACAGCACCTTCCGTTGCACCAGCGCCGACAACACCAACGCCCCCGGCAGCAACGGCACCCACA
Source organism: Streptomyces sp. (assembly GCA_013361925.1). Classification (GTDB taxonomy): domain Bacteria; phylum Actinomycetota; class Actinomycetes; order Streptomycetales; family Streptomycetaceae; genus Streptomyces. Next base: position 1,884 of record JABFXD010000720.1, read on the forward strand.
CCGTCAGTACCCGGTAGCCCACGACCGTCGCCGTCGCCAGCCCCGTCGGTGCGCCGAAGCCGACCAGCGCGAACACCAGCGCCGCGTCCACCGGGCCGATGCCGCCCGGCGCCGGTACCGCCCCGACCGCCGTGCTCGCCGCGAGGAACGCGAAGGCGACCTGCGTCCAGGACAGGGGCAGGCCCAGTGCCGCGCCGACCGAGAAGATCACCCCGGCCTGGAGCAGCGGGGCCGCCGCCGCGCCGCCCCACAGGGCGAGGACCCGGGACGGGCGGGTGTGCAGATGGCGTACGTCGGTCAGGGCGGTGCGGACGAAACCGCGTACCGGACGGGCGAAGACCAGTAACAGGGCTGCCGTGAGCGCCACGAGACCTACCGCCGTCACCGGCACCAGCAGGGTTCGTCGGTCGGGGACCAGGTCGGCCAGCCGCAGCAGGCCCGGGGAGAGGACGACGAAGGCGATCAGCACCAGGGTCTTCGCCACCGGTCTGACCAGTGAGTACAGGGCGAGCGAAGCGGTCGCGCGGGGCAGCGGGACGCCCTGGCGTTGCAGAAAGCGCAGGGTGACCGCGTGGGCGCCGATGCTCGCCGGGAGGACGTGGTTGGCGGCGCCGGCGGCGAACTGGGACGCCAGCAGCAGC
>JABFXD010000421.1 GCA_013361925.1 Streptomyces sp.
GCCTCCATGTTCCGCCCGACGGTGTTCACGCCGACCCCGCCCGCCCGCAGCCGCCGGGCCACGCGGAAGGCGCGGGCGACGTCGCCGGACCAGACGTAGTCGATGAGGCCGTAGTCGGAGTCGTTGGCGAGGGCGATGCCCTCCTCCTCGTCGTCGAAGGGGATGACGGAGACGACCGGGCCGAAGATCTCCTCGCGGGTGACGCGCATCGTGTGCGCGCAGTCCGCGAGGAGGGTGGGGGCGACGTAGAAACCGCGATCCAGTGGCGGACGTTCGCCGCCCGTCACCACCGTCGCGCCCTCCTTGCGGCCCAACTCCACGTAGGACTCGACCCGTTCGCGGTGCGTCGCCGAGATGACCGGCCCCACCACCGTGTCCGGCTCGCGCGGGTCGCCGACCTTCAGGCGGTCCGCGTACGCCGCCAGACCGGCCACCAGGCGGTCGTAGACCCCGCGTTGGGCCAGGACCCGCGTCGGTGCGGTGCAGATCTGGCCGCTGTAGAAGGAGAAGGTGGTCCCGATACCGGCCACCGCCGAGGCGAGGTCCGCGTCGTCGAGGACGATCGCCGCGCCCTTCCCGCCCAGCTCCATCAGCTGCCGTTTCATACCGCGCCCGCACACCTCGGCGATGCGCTGTCCGACCGCCGTGGAGCCGGTGAAGCTGACCATGTCGACGTCCGGGGAGTCCACGGCGGCCTCGCCGACCTCCGTCGACCGGCCGGAGACGACGTTCACCACACCCCTCGGCACCCCGGCCGTCTCCAGCGCCTGCGCCATCCGGTAGACCGACAGGGGGTCCTGCGGGGCCGGTTTCACCACGACCGTGTTGCCCATCGCCAGGGCGGGGGCGATCTTGCCGGCCGGGTTGGCCCACGGGTTGTTGTACGAGGTGATGCAGGTGACCACCCCGACGGGCTGGCGGACGGCCAGCGCGCCCATCACCCCGGCCCTCCCCATCGGCCCGGCCTCGTTGATCTGCGGCGGGATCGCCCACTCGGCGCTCTCCACGCGCGCGTACCGGCGGAAGCGGGCCACGCCCACCCCGACCTGCATGGCCCGCGCGGTGCCGGTGGTCGCGCCGGTCTCCGCCTGGGCGAGTTCGGCGTACGGGCCGAAGCGGTCGGCGATGACGTCGGCCGCCCGGCCCAGGATCGCCGCCCGCTCCTCGGCGGACGTACGCGACCACGGCCCGAAGGCCTCGCGGGCCGCGGCGCACGCCGCGTGCACCTGATCCCGCGAGGCCTCCGGCGCCCACCCGACGGGCTCCTCGGTCGCCGGGTCGACCACCGCGTAGTGGCCGCCCTCCGGCTCGGTCCACTCGCCCCCGATGAACAGCCGCTCGCTCACCGGGTGCTCACCGTCCGGGTGTCCCGTCCGGACCGCAGCACCTTCCCGGGCACGGCCCCGCTCACCACGTCGTCGCGGATCGCCTCGACCCCGTTGACCCACACGGCCCGGATCCCGAGCGCCTTGGAGTCCAGCCGCGGACTGTCACCCGGCAGGTCGTGCACCAGGGTGGCCGTGCCCGCGGCGATGCGCTCCGGGTCGAAGAGCACGAGGTCCGCATGGAAGCCCTCCTCGATCCGGCCGCGTTCCCTGAGTCCGAACAGCCGAGCCGGATCGTCGGTCAGCATCTTGACCGCCTGCTCCAGCGTCGCGAGCTTCCGCCCCCGCAGACAGTCACCGAGGAACCGGGTCGTGTACGGCGCCCCGCACATCCGGTCCAGATGCGCCCCCGCGTCCGAGCCGCCGAGCAGGACGTCCTCGTGCTGCCAGGTCTCGGCGCGCAGCGCCCAGGAGGCGGGGTCGTTGTCGGTGGGCATGGGCCACAGGACCGTACGCAGCTCGTCCGCGGCGCAGATCTCGACCAGGCAGTGGAAGGGGTCCTGCCCCCGCTCGGCCGCGATGTCCCGCACGACCCGCCCGCTGAGCCCGCGGTTCGCCTCGCTGTACGTGTCGCCGATGACGTACCGCCCGAAGTCGGCCAGCCGCCGGAAGACGCCCGCCTCCTTGGACCGGGCGCGCTCCAGCATCCCGGCCCGTACGTCCGCGTCGCGGAGTCGCTCGATCCGCTCGGGGACGGGCAGGCCGAGGATCGGGCCCCAGCCGGGGATGAGGTTAAGGGCGCAGAAGGTGCCCAGCGACATGTTCATCGGCGTGAGGATCGGCATGGTGAGGGCCACGATCCGGCCGCCCGCCTTGCGCGCCTGCTCGCTCGCGAACAGCTGCCGTGGGACGCGTTCGGGGACGGTGGCGTCGATGGTGAGCACGTTCCAGTTGAGCGGCCGTCCGGCGCTCGCGCTCATCTCCACGAACAGCTCGATCTCGGCGTCGCTGAACTGGTCCAGGCACCCGGCGACGATGGCCTCGATCTGGGTGCCCTCGTGCTCGCCGACCGCCTTGGCGAGGGCGACGAGCTCGGCGGGCAGCGCGTGCCGGGAGGCGACGGGCTTTCCGTCGCCGTCCGAGTGCGTGCTCGACTGGGTGGTGGACAGACCCCAGGCGCCGGCGTCCATGGCCT
>JABFXD010000885.1 GCA_013361925.1 Streptomyces sp.
TCATCTCCGGCATGAGCCTGGCGTCGCTGGTCGCCGCCGGGGTGGCCGCCGCCGCGATCTTCGTCGCGCTGCTCACCAAGCGGGGCGCGAACGCGGAGGCGGGCGCGGGAGTAGGGCATATCTGAGGTCTTCTGACGTCATCTGACCGGAATCCAGGGCAACTTCCCTCATCAGAGTGAAGAGGCTAAAGATTCCTCGCCCCCGGCACGCATCGCACGTCACAGTAGGTGAAGCCCTCCGGTACGGCATGTTCCTCAGGCAAGTGCGGGACGGGTGACCGGCGTTGCGGCGCGCTGCCGGAGGGGGGCGGCGCGCCGCAAGTCCGGAGGAGGATTAGAAAGTCACCCATGGGTACTCGCCTCCTCGAACCCAACTTGCCTAGGGGTTCAGGGAGTTGTTGATGATGGCGGGCTTCGGACAAGGAACGCGCAGGCACCCCCGCTCACGTGGCCGGACGTGGTCACGGACCGGGCCGGACCGCGCGACGCTCGGAATCATCGGAGTCATCTGCGCGGTCGCGGGTTTCTTCGTGCTGGGGATCATCCTCGGCCCGGTCGCGATCGTCTGCGGATGGCTGGCCATGGGCCGCACCTGGTCGCGCTCGCGCCCGGTCACGGCCCTGGTCGCTTTCGTGTTGGGCGCCATAGACACGCTCCTGGCAGTCATCTGGCTGGCGGGGGCGGCGTCCCCGGGGAACGGCATGTTCTAGCCGGGGGAGTGAGGGAGGGCCCCTGGCCTGGTGAGCCGGGGGCCCGCCTCAGTGTCCGACCGCTGCTGCAACTCCGCCACCTGCGCCCGCAGCGCCCGTACCTCTTCCGTCAGGGCCATGATCGCCTCCGTCTGGCGGCGTTCCTCCACGTCGTCCTTCTCGAAGCGGGCGATGAACCACGCGGCGATGTTCGCGGTGACGACACCGAGCAGGGCGATGCCGGACAGCATCAGGCCGACCGCGATCACACGGCCCAGGCCGGTGGTCGGGGCGTGGTCGCCGTACCCCACGGTCGTCATCGTCGTGAACGACCACCACACCGCGTCACCCAGCGTCCGGATGTTCCCGTTCGGCGAGTCCCGCTCCACCGAGAGGACAGCCAGGGAGCCGAACATCAGCAGCCCGACCACCGCCCCCGCGACATACGTCGTCAGCCGGATCTGCGAGGCCATCCGCGCCCTGCGCTGCACCAGCAGCAGCGTGGCGACGAGCCGCAGCAACCGCAGCGGCTGGAGCAGGGGCAGCACCACCGCCCCCAGGTCGAGCCAGTGCCGCCGTACGAACTCCCGCCGGTCCCGCGCGACCGACAGCCGTACGACGTAGTCGACGGCGAACGCCGCCCACACCACCCACTCGACGCCCGTGCACAGGGCCGCCACCTCATGGCCGGCCGAGTCGTCGACGATCGGCACGGCATAGGCGACGGCGAACAGCACCGCGAGCGCCATCAGAGGCCGCTGGGTCAGGTGTTCCCAACGGTCCTGCGCCGAATGTTCCTTCATGACCGCATCGTAAAGAAGCAGTAAGGGCGGTGGAGCCGTGAGGCCCCACCGCCCTTCAGCGCACAGGTGCATTGACGCGCAACGGCAGCGCTACGCGTCGCCGCCCGCCGCGCCCGGGTCCGCCGCGGCGACGTCGAGGAGCTGGTAGCGGTCGATCGCCTGCTTCAGCGCCGACCGGTCGACCTTGCCCTCCTTCGCCAGCTCGGTCAGCACGCCCAGCACGATCGACTGCGCGTCGATGTGGAAGAAGCGGCGGGCCGCGCCACGGGTGTCCGCGAAACCGAAACCGTCCGCGCCCAGCGACTGGTACGTGCCCGGCACCCAGCGCGCGATCTGGTCCGGCACCGCCCGCATCCAGTCGGACACGGCCACGAACGGCCCCTGCGCACCCGACAGCTTCTGCGTCACGTACGGCACCCGCTGCTCCTCCTCGGGGTGCAGCAGGTTGTGTCGCTCGACGTCGACCGCCTCGCGCCGCAGCTCGTTCCAGGAGGTCGCCGACCAGACGTCCGCCCTGACGTTCCACTCCTCGGCGAGGATCCGCTGCGCCTCGACCGCCCACGGCACCGCGACACCGGACGCCATGATCTGCGCCGGGATGGAGCCCGAAGTGCCCTCGCTGAAGCGGTGGATGCCCTTCAGGATGCCCTCGACGTCGACGTTCTCCGGCTCGGCCGGGTGCCGGATCGGCTCGTTGTAGACGGTGAGGTAGTAGAAGACGTCCTCGGCCTGCGGACCGTACATCCGGCGCAGACCGTCCTGCACGATGTGCGCGATCTCGAACCCGTACGCCGGGTCGTACGCGACACAGCCCGGGTTGGTGGAGGCGAGCAGCTGCGAGTGGCCGTCCGCGTGCTGGAGACCCTCACCGGTCAGCGTCGTACGTCCCGCGGTCGCGCCCAGCACGAAACCGCGCGCCAACTGGTCGGCCATCTGCCAGAACTGGTCGCCGGTGCGCTGGAAACCGAACATCGAGTAGAAGACGTAGACCGGGATGAGCGGCTCGCCGTGCGTGGCGTACGCCGA
>JABFXD010000150.1 GCA_013361925.1 Streptomyces sp.
TTCGTAGTGCTCGTGCATGACCCGTGCGAGGTGTTCCACCAGGTCGTCCCCGAGGAGATCGGGACGGCAGGCGGCGTCCAGGACGCCGAAGGTGCTCAGCCGCCCGTCCAGGTCGTCCAGCAGGGCGGAGTCGTCGTGGCCCAGGGACGCCCCGAAGGGACCGTGCTCCCGCAACTGGAGGACGAGGCCGCCGGGCGGAACGCGCCATGCCGCGAAGGCCGACAGCGCTATGGAGAGGGACGTGTCGTCGGAGGGGCCGGCGACGTAGACGCGCTGGGCCCGCGAACCCGTCGCGGAGAGCAGGGCGTTGACCGCCGGGCCGGTCTCCTCGATCTCCTTCGGCTCGATCCGGCAGACCTCCGAGAGGAAGCCGTACTGGTCGGTCAAACGGCGGAGTTCCGCCGTGGCCGAGGTGCCGGCCCAGGTGATCGGCAGCTTGTCCGTGCCGGGGCGCAGCCGCCAGCGGCGGGCGAGTTCGACGAGCAGGGCACGGGCGAACGGGGAGACGCCGACGATCAGACAGTGCGGCGGCGGGGTGGCCGCGTCATGCTCCTCGATCCGTTCCGTCGTGGCGAGTCGGCGTGCCGCCAGTACGTCCACGTTGAAGAAGTCGAGGCGTACCCGTCCCCGTGACGCGCCCATGAGGTGGCGGGCCTGGAGGGCACCGCACAGGTCCTGGTCGCCGATCGCGGCGTGGACATGCAGCGAGTGGTCGGGGTCCTGGGCCAGTTCGCGGACCGTCGCGGCGATCAGGACGTTGTCGCCGCTGTCGTCCGCGCAGGCGTAGACGGCGCTCGCGCGGGCCACGCCCGCCGCCCGGAGCGCCTCAAGGCTGCTGGGATCGCCGACCACGGACAGGACTCCGTCGTCGTCGGCCCCGACGGCGGACACGGCCACCACGGTCCGGCCCGCCTCGCGCAGCCGGGCCGTGAGCATCTGCGCCGTGTTCCCGGCACCGCAGACCACGCTGTGACCGCGCAGCCGGGCCAGCCGCAGCCGGCGCAGCTCGTCGGCGCCCAGCAGCCGGACCGCCTCGACGAGGGCGGAGAGGGTGGCGAGCGGCGCGAGGAAGCGGGCCCATTCCAGGGCCCAGGGCAGGGACCCGTCCCCGTTCAGGGGGTCGGCGTCGAGGACGAACAACTGGCAGGAGTAATAGAGCAGATCGAAGAAGCCGTGCCCGAACTCCGGGTGCTTCTCCAGATACTCGTGGAATCCGACGTACCCCAGCACGAGCCCCGTCAAGGCGAGGCCGACGGAGACGAGTTGGAGAACCGGGTACCGGCGAACGAGCCGGCTTCGTTGCGTGGTCATGCCCCACCCCGTGCGTCAGCGTGACACCGACCCCCCTGGTGACAGCGGTGCCACAGGGCACTCATGGTCGAGCCCTGCGCACGGGGCGTCAATCCCCTTTCTCCGCCGGACTGTTGAGCGATCGGGCCACGGCGCCCGGCGCCCTACAGATCGCGGAGGAAGTCCAGCAGGAGGGTGTTGAACTCCTCGGGCTTCTCCAGGTTGGGGAAGTGCGCGGCGCCTTCCACGAGGACCGAGCGGCCGTTGCGGGCGGTGTGGGCGAAGAGTTCCGCGTCGGCGATCAGGTCAGGTGAGTCGAGGGCGCCGTTGACCATGAGGACCGGGACGTCGATCTTCGGCACCCGCGGCCAGGTGTCGGCCATGGGGACGTGCCAGTTGTGTTCGCCGGGTGTGTGCTTGGCGATGGTGTGCAGGGCCATCTCGCGCAGCCGCTCCAGGATGGCCGGTTCGATGTCGTCCGCGGTACGGAACGGACCCGCCATGGCGCGCAGGAACACCTTGAGCCAGCCCTCGATGTCGCCGGAGTGCAGGGTGCGGGCCGACTCGGCGACGATCTCGCGGGTCTTGTCGTAGGTGTACTGGAAGTCGCTGACCGAGGCCCCGCTCAGGACGATCCCGCGGACCAGTTCCGGGTATTCGATCGCGGTGTCGCCGGCGATGGCGCCGCCCATCGACACCCCGGCGAGGACCGCCGGGCCGGCGTCGAGGTGCCGGAGCAGGAGGGCGAGGTCGTCGGCCCAGCGGAAGGGCTCGCTCGCGTTGGCGGACCAGCCGTGACCGCGGGTGTCCGGGGCGATCACCCGGTACCCGGCGGCGACCAGGGACGGCGTCTGGTCCTCGAAGAGCCGGTGGTCGACGTAGCCGGAGTGAAGGAGGACCACGAGCTCGCCGCGGCCGGTGTCGCGGTAGGCGAGGTCGCCGTCGGTGGACGGGAAGTAGCTCAGTTCCGAGGTGACTGTCATGACAACCAAGGTGTCATCTTCCGGTGACTTTGACAACTGGGTTGTCATGATGAGCGGGTGCATGATTGCCTCGTGAACGACAACGACGCCCCGCTGCCCCCCGACGAACTCGGCGACCGCGTCTCCGAGGTCTTCGACCTGATCGGCGCGCTCTACCGGCGCGGACTGCGCAAGCTCGAACAGGCCGAGAAGGAGGAGGGAGTCTCCGTCGGCGTGCGCTCCGTCCTCGTCCTGCTGCGTCG
>JABFXD010000957.1 GCA_013361925.1 Streptomyces sp.
CTGGACGGCGAGGGCGGTCACCCGATGAGTGTGGAGGTGATCGGGATGCCCGGTGAGCCCGCCGTAGGCGTCATGCGTGACGACGACCTCGGGCCGGAACTCCCTGATGTGCGCGACGAGTGCCCGTACGACGTCGTCGAGAGGCGCGTCGCAGAGGCGAAGCCGACCGGGCGCCGACTCCCGGCACCCGCGCATCGGCGTAACCCAGCAACCGCGGCTCCCCGGCCCCGAGGATCCGCAATGCCTCCGACAACGCCGCGCCCCGATGGGTCCCTTCGCCCCAGGTCGCGGTGACCACGGCGGTCCGGGCACCGGAGGCGGCGTGCTGGGCGAGGACACCACCGGCCGAGAGGGACTCGTCATCGGGATGGGCGAAGACGGCGAGGAGGCTGGGGGTCACTGGTGGACGGCGATGAAGGCGGCCCATGTCGAAGGTGACAGCGTGAGGTGCGGGGCCTCGGGCGTCTTGGAGTCGCGGAGGTGGACGACATCCGTGCCGTAGGCGACCTCCAGGCACTCGCCGCCCTCGCCGCCGCTGTAGCTGGACTTGAACCAGGTGAGCTGCTCGTTGTTCATAGCTCCTCCAGCTTCTGCTCGATCAACTTCCGGGACTCCGCAGGGGAGAGTGCCATTGCCCGCATGATCCCATAGCGGTCTACGATCCTGCGGACTTCTTCCGAGTCGGTGATCAGCCGTGGGTACCCCTGGACCTCCGTGTAGGCCACCTGCCCATGCCCCTTGGGCGTCAGCAGGTTGAACGCGCCGTCCATGTTGGGGTGTTCCTCTACTTGGTTCGGCATCACCTGGATCTCCAGGTTCTGCATCTGCCCCACGCCCAGCAGACGGCGAAGCTGATCCGCCTGCACGCGCCGTCCACCGATCGGCCGGTCCAGCACGATCTCTTCGAGCACGTAACTCACGATCGGCGCGGGCCGACGCTCGAAGACCTGCTGCCGTGAGAGTCGGTCCGCAACACGCCTCTCGATCGTCTCCTCGTCCAGGAACGGCCGCCGCTTGGTGAACACCGCGCGCGCGTAGGCGTCGGTCTGGAGCAGGCCAGGCACGCCCTGGTTGGCATAGAAGTGCAGCTCAACCGCCTCCGCCTCCAACCCCGCGTAATCCCGGTACCACTCCGGATGCCGAGTCCGCGCCTTCGTCAGCGCCGCCTCGACCTCCGGGACGACCTCCCTGAACAGCCCTCCGGCATCCAGCAGTTCCTCCGCCTTGAGCAGCACCTCGGGCCGGACCCTGCGCACGCCCCGCTCCATCGCGGAGATCGCGTCCGGGCCGTACCCTGCCAGTTCCCCGAACTCGGTCTGCGTCAGCCCCTTCCGCTCGCGCAGAAACTTGAGCATCTTGCCGAGCGCGACGAACAACCCCGTCGCCCCCTCGGCCTCCGCAGGCGTCTCCGCCCTCTGCTCGCTCACCCACCTCACCCCTCCCACCCGACACGCCGTACGCCGAACGCACCGCACCCGTACAACTACCCAGAGTCGCCGAGTCGCACCTGGCCAGCGTAAGGACAACCCACCACGCTCAGTCACGTGAACGCCGAAATCTCCACCCGACTCAGCGCGACGCCCCGCGGTGCCCGTCTCGCCCGACGTCTCACCGCCCAGCAACTCCACGACTGGGGGCACCCCTACGACAGCGAGGTCAACCACACCGCTCAACAGGTCGTCGCCGAACTCGCCGCCAACGCCGTCACCCACGGCAGAGTCCCCGGCCGGGATTTCGAGCTGCGGCTCAGACTCACCCCGGAGGACACCGTCCGTATCGAGGTGAGCGACGCCCGCCACGACCGCCGACTCCGCTACGTCACCGATCCGGACGCCACCAACGGCCGCGGCCTGGTCCTCGTCACGCTCCTCGCCCAGACCTGGGGCGTCACCGAGCGGACCGTCGGGAAGACCGTGTGGGCCGAAATCCCCCTCAAGGAACCGGAGTCACCGATCACCACTCCCGCCACAACCATCAGCCCTCGCCGTGAGTCTCCCTGCCACCAGACTTAGATCCACGCAGGAGACGCATGTTCACGCGCACCCCCCTCCGCCCCGCGCTCGCCACGGCCACGGTCGTGTCCCTGGCGGCCGGCGGACTGCTCACCCTCTCCGTGAGCGCCGCGAGCGCGGCCCCGGCGAAGTACGCCGACGACTTCAACGGCGACGGCTACCGCGACTACGCCTCGGCGGGCCTCGGCGGCGAGTTCACCGTCACATACGGGACGGCCACCGGTCCCGGCACGGTCAGCAAGACATTCACGCAGGCCACCGCGGGGGTCCCGGGGACGGCCGGGGACGCGGGCGGTTACGCCGACTCGTTCGGCGACGACCTGGCCGCCGCCGACTTCAACCGTGACGGATACGCCGACCTGGCCGTCGCCGACTCCTCGGAGAAGGTCGGCACCAAGGCCGGCGCGGGCGCGGTCACCATCCTGTGGGGCGCGAAGTCCGGCCTCTCCGGCACCGGTGCCGTCCGCCTCAAGGTCACCGCCCACGCCGACTACGGCTTCGGCGACCAGGTGGAGACCGGGGACTTCAACGGCGACGGCAAGGCGGACCTGGCGGTCACCAACGGGGTCGACGCCGTCTACGTCTACCGCGGCGGGTTCTCCAAGTCCGGCACCACGGGCTCGGTCACCAAGCATGTCTCCGCCGACCTGCTCGAACCCACGGGTCTCGTCGCCGGCAAGGTCACCAAGGACAAGGCCACGGATCTCTTCGTCCTCGGCCAGGGGTACCACGACGACAAGATGACCCAGGACGTCTGGTTCCTGCGCGGCGGCTCCACCGTCAAGTCGGTCAAGCGGACGGTCGTCAACAGCTCGAAGCCCGACTACAGCCCGACCGGTGTCGTCGCCGACTTCAACAAGGACGGCTACGGCGACCTCGCGGTCAGCGACACCCGGTACAACAGCTCCGCCGGGTCGGTCGTCGTCTGGCGCGGCGGCAGCACGGCCCCGACGACGAAGTACCGCCTCTCGCAGTCGACCGCGGGAGTGGCGACGGCCGCGACCAAGGGCGACGCTTTCGGCGGCACCCTGTCCGCGGGTGACACCAACGGCGACGGCTACCCGGACCTGGCGGTCGGTGTCTGGCAGGAGACCGTCAGCTCCCAGTCCGACGCGGGCGGCGTCCACGTCCTGCGCGGTGGCACCTCCGGTCTCACCGGGAGGAACTCGCAGTGGTTCACCCGGGCCACCGCCGGAGTCCCCGGCTCCCCGAGCGAGTTCGGTTCCTTCGGCCAACTCGTCCGGCTGCGCGACATCGACCGCGACGGCGACAAGGACCTGCTGGTGTCCAGCGACTACTACGACGGCGGCGTGCTGCTTCCCGGGACGGGCTCGGGCATCACCGGGTCGGGCGCGAAGCAGGTGCCGGTGGTGGCGTCCTTCCCGCAGTAGGGCGACGCGGTCCGACTGCCTAACGCCCGGGCGTTCGCCGGAACCTCTCCACGGTGTCGGCGAACGCCCGCGCCGGGGGGCTGAGCGCGTCCCATCGCCGTACCGCCCACCCCACCGGCAGCGGCCGCAGCTCAGGCACCGGGATCAGGCGAAGATCGTCCCCGGTCGCCGCCAGCCCGGACAGCTCCGGCACCACCGCCCGCCCCACCCCCAACTCGGCCAGCAGCAACGCCGTGTCCCAGTCGGCCACGTTCGTGTCGTAGCCGAATCTGACGCCCAACTCCGTGCAGGCCGCGTCCAGATGAGCAGCCGAGGCCGAGTTGGGCGGCAGCCTGATCAGCGGGACGTCAGCCAACTCGCCCGCGTCCAGCCGTTCCCGCCCGGCCAGTGGATCGTCCGCCCGCACCGCGAGCACCCACGGCAGCTCCGCCACCGCCCGCTGCTCGATGCCCCGCACCGGCGGCCCGAGCGTGATCCACGCCAGATCCAGCGAACCGTCGGCTAGCGCGTCGAAGCTGCCGCGCCCCGAACTGACCGTCCGGAACTCCAGGTTGACGCGCGGATGGCGCCGTCGGAACTCCACGACCGCGTCCCCCATGAAGTGCCGCACGGTCGTGGCCCCGGTCGCCACCCGTACGAACCCGCTCGTCCCGTCGACCAGATCCCGCAACTGCCGTACGGCCACGTCCAGTCCGGCGATTCCCTCGGCCGCCGCCGACTCCAGCACCCGCCCCGCCTGTGTCGGTACGACGCCCCGCGGCTGTCGCTCGACCAGCGCGACCCCCGTCTCCCGCTCCAGCCGCTTCACATGCTGGCTCACCGCGGACTGCGTGCACCCGAGCTCCCGCGCCACCGCGCTCAGACTCCCGGCCCGGCACACCGCCACGAACACCCGCAGGTCATCAAGGGTCATGACCTCCAAGCTAACACTTGGGTCCGGCCATAAATCCCAAGGATTGACTGAGCCCGGCGCGCGTACGACGATCACTTCAGGGCCCCACGGGCGGCAACCCGCTCCACCCCGGGACGGAGCGGGTGCCGACCCACCCATCGGAAGGGATCCCTCATGGCCTACGACCCCTTCGCCCAAGCCGACGCACTGCTGCGGGAGTTGGGCGCCGAGCACATCGCCCACCCCGGCGGCACCCTCCTCACCCACCTCCACCGCGTACGCGAGCGCCTCGCCACCTGGAACGCCCGCCCCGCCCTGCAACTCGCCGGCCTCTGCCACGCCTTCTACGGGACCGACGGCTTCCCCCAGCCCCTGCTCCCCCTCGACCGCCGCGCCGAACTGGCCGCGGCCATCGGCGTCGAGGCCGAGGCGATCGTCCATCTCTACGCGAGCTGCGACCGCGAGGCGACCTACCCGACGCTCGCCGCCCCCGGCGGTGCGTTCCATGATCGTTTCACCGGCGGCACCCGCACGCCCGGCCCGTCCGCCTGCCGGGACTTCGCCGAGCTCACCGCCGCCAACGAACTCGACATCGCGGCCGAGGACCCCGCCTTCCGCGACCGCCACGGCCCCGCCCTCCTCACGCTCCTCACCCGCCTCCGCCCCCTGCTGAGCGAACCCGCGTGGCAGGACTGCGTATCGGTCCTGATGCCGTCAACTCAGCGGCACAGTCCTTGACTTCACATGGTCACCGCGCGACATTCCCTTTTCTGACACACCCTCAGAATGTGGGAGCGGCCCCATGAGCCCGACCCGAAGACAAGTAATCGGCACCTCGGTGGCCGCCGGACTCGCTGTCGCCGCCACCGGTGTCCCACAGTCCGCCCGCGCCGCCTCCCTTCCTCTCCTCGGCACCTACGACGTCGTCGTCATCGGCTCCGGCGCGGCCGGGATGACCGCCGCGCTCACCGCCGCGAAACAGGGGCTGAGCTGCGTCGTTCTCGAAAAGGCGCCGACCTTCGGCGGCTCCGCCGCCCGCTCCGGTGCCGGGATCTGGATTCCCAACAACCCGGTGATCCTCGCGGCCGGCGTCCCGGACACGCCCGCCAAGGCCGCCGCCTACCTCGCGGCCGTCGTCGGGGCCGACGTCCCCGCCGCCCGGCAGCAGGCGTTCCTCACGCACGGCCCCGCCATGATCTCCTTCGTCATGGCCAACAGCCCGCTGCGCTTCCGCTGGATGGAGGGGTACAGCGACTACTACCCCGAACTGCCGGGCGGTCTTCCCAACGGGCGCTCCATCGAGCCCGACTACCTCGACGGCAACGTCCTCGGCGCCGAACTCGCCCATCTGAACCCGTCGTACATGGAAGTCCCGGACGGAATGGTGGTGTTCTCCGCCGACTACAAGTGGCTCACCCTGGCCGCCGTGAGCGCCAAGGGGCTCGCCGTGGCCACCGAGTGCCTGGCGCGGGGGACGAAGGCCCTCACGCTCGGGCAGAAGCCGCTCACCATGGGGCAGTCGCTCGCCGGCGGGCTCAGGAAGGGGCTGCTGGACGCGGGCGTCCCGGTCAGGCTCAACACCCCCCTCACCGACCTCCTCGTCGAGAGCGGAGCGGTGACCGGGGCCGTCACCCCCGCCGGCCTCTACCGCGCCCGGCGTGCCGTCGTCGTGGGCTCCGGCGGCTTCGAGCACAACCTCGCCATGCGCACGCAGTACCAGCGCCAGCCCATCGGCACGGACTGGACCGTCGGCGCGAAGGAGAACACCGGCGACGGCATCCGCGCCGGACAGCGGGCCGGCGGCGCCCTGGCCCTCATGGACGACGCCTGGTGGGGACCCGCGATCCCGCTCCCCGGCCAGCCCTACTTCTGCCTCGCCGAACGCACCCTGCCGGGCGGCCTCATGGTCAACGCGGCGGGCGCACGGTTCGTGAACGAGGCCGCCCCCTACAGCGACGTCGTCCACATCATGTACGACCGCAACCCCACCGACCCCGACATCCCGGCCTGGCTGATCGTCGACCAGAACTACCGCAACCGGTACCTGTTCAAGGACGTCAGCCCCACCCTCGGCTTCCCCGACGACTGGTACAGCTCGGGGGCGGCCCGCAAGGCCTGGACCGTCGACGCCCTCGCCACCGCCATAGGCGTGGCACCCGCGGCCCTCCGTACGACGGTCTCCCGCTTCAACTCCCTCGCCCTGCAAGGCAAGGACACCGACCAGCACCGCGGCGACAGCGCCTACGACCACTACTACACGGACCCCTCCGTCCTCCCCAACTCCTGCCTCGCGCCCCTGTGGCTGCCCCCGTACTACGCCTTCCGTATCGTCCCCGGCGACCTCGGCACCAAGGGCGGCCTCGTCACCGACGCCCGCGCCCGCGTCCTGCGCGACGACGGCACGGTCGTCCCCGGCCTGTACGCCGCGGGCAACGCCAGCGCCGCCGTCATGGGGCACAGCTACGCGGGGGCGGGCTCGACCATCGGACCGGCGATGACGTTCGGCTATATCGCGGCGAAGGACATCGCGGACAGGCCCTAGACGGCCGCCGGCACGCGGGCGATCAGGAACGCCTGCGGGGTCAACTCCGCCGCCTGGGCCGCCCGTACGGTCCGCGACACGACCTCGAACCCGGCGGCCTCCAGCAGGCCGGCGACGAACTCGGGCCGGCGCCGCTGGAAGTCGAGGATCACGTCGTGCCCGAAGGGCTTGTCGTGGCGCTTCGGCTCGTCACCGACCTGGAAGCCGATGAGCAGATGGCCGCCCGGGGCCAGTACCCGCCGGAACTCGCGGAAGAGTGCGGGCAGTTTCTCCACAGGGGTGTGGATGGAGGAGTACCAGGAGAGCACCCCCGCGAGCGCTCCGTCCGCCACGTCCAGCTCCAGCATGGACCCTTGCACGAAGAGCAGATCCGGATTCTCCCGCCGCGCGATCTCAAGCATCGACGACGACAGGTCGAGCCCGAACACGTCAAGCCCCAGCGCGGCCAGAAGCCCGGTCACCCGCCCCGGCCCGCAGCCGAGATCGGCCACCGCGCCGCCGCGCCCCACGAGTTCGGCGAACACGCCGATCATGGCCCGCTCCAGCGGCATCTCCGCCAACGCGTCACGGAACCGCTTGTCGTAGTCCTCGGCAATCGCGTCGTAGAACACTCGGGTACTGGTCAGGAAATCACGGGTCTGCACATCGGAGTCGGTCATGGCGCGCGACCCTACAACCCACCACTGACACTCCCTTCTCCCCTTGAGCCCTACGCCACCCCCACCGCCCGCAGCACCGCCGCCGTCCCCGCCGCCCCCAGCACCACCACCACGAACGGCGCCTTGCGCCACGCCAGTACACCCGCCACCAGGACTCCCGCCGGCCGCGCCCACCCCGCGAACCCGCCGCCCTCGGTCAGCGCCCCGGTCGCGAGCAGCGCGGTCAGCAGGACGACCGCGCCCGCCGACAGCAACTCCTGGACCCGGGCCGACAGTTCGATGCGCCCGTGCAGCGCGGGCCCCACCAGCCGGAAGGCGTACGTCCCCACCGCCAGCGCCAGGATCATGGCGACGGTCGCACTCATGCCGTACGCCCCTTCCCGAAGGCCAGGAGACCGGCCAGCGCCAGCAGCACGGGCACGCCCGCCGGGGCGACCGGGGTGAGGGCGAGCGCCAGGCAGGCGCCGAGGGCCGCTGATCGTCGTACGGCCGAATCCGTCCGCAGGGCCGGGAGGACCAGCGCCACCAGGACCGCCGGGAAGGCCGCGTCCAGGCCGTAGCGGGCCGTGTCGCCGATCGCGTCGCCGGCGAGGGCGCCGATCAGGACGCCGGTGTTCCATACGGCGAACAGGCCGAGCCCGGAGATCCAGAACGCCCTACGACGTCGTACCGGATCGGACTGCGCGAGGGCGAAGGCCACCGTCTCGTCGGTGACGAGGTGCGCCCCGAGGAGGCGTGCCAGTCGGCCTCGACCCAGGGTCTCCGCGACCGCGAGGCTGTAGGCGGCCGTGCGGGTGTTGAGGAGCAGGCCGGTGGCCGCGGCGGCGAGCGGGCCGCCGCCCGCCAGCAGGACGCCGACCGCGCTGAACTGGGCGGAGCCCGCGTAGACGACCAGGGACATGACGACGGGGACCCAGACCGGCAGGCCGCCGGCGACCGCGATCGCGCCGAAGGAGACGCCGACGACACCGCTGGCCAGCCAGACGAGGGAGGCGTCCCGGACCAGGTCGCGTGGAGGTGTTCGCTCTGCCGTACGCATGTTCTCTACAATGAACAGGAAGACTCGCGTTCGTCAAGGCGAACAGTCGTACCGATGGAGCGAACGAACATGCCCGACAGCCGTCTTCCGAGTCGTCTTCCGCTGGAGTGGATCGCCGCCTCGCTGCGTCGCGAGCGCACCCGTACGGGGTTGTCGCTCTCGGAGCTCGCCAAGCGGGCCGGGATCGCGAAGTCCACGCTGTCCCAGCTGGAGGCGGGTGGCGGGAATCCGAGCGTGGAGACGCTGTGGGCGCTTGCGGTGGCACTGGGGGTGCCGTTCAGCGCGTTGGTGGAGCCGCCGGCGCCGTCCGTGCAGGTGATCAGGGCGGGGCAGGGTCCCGCGGTGGCGTCCGAGCAGGCGGACTATGTCGGCAGGCTGCTGTCGTCCAGCCCGCCCGGGGCGCGGCGGGACATCTACCACATCAGTGCGGAACCGGGCGCGGCCCGGGCGTCGGAGCCGCACATTCCGGGCACGTACGAGCATCTGATCGTGAGCACGGGGAAGGTCAGGGCGGGCCCGGCGGGCGAGGAGGTCGAGCTGGCGCCGGGGGACTACATGGCGTATCGCGGGGATGTGCCGCATTCGTACGAGGCGCTCGCCGCCGGGACGACGTTCGTGCTGGTCATGCAGCACATGTAGACATGCGCGGACAAAGGCAGGAGCCCCGTCGCCTTGCGGCGCGGGGCTCCTTGGGTACTGCTCTCAGGTCCGGATCAGAGACTCAGGAGTCTCAGACGGGGGTGACGTTCTCCGCCTGCGGGCCCTTCGGGCCCTGGGTCACGTCGAAGGAGACCTGCTGGTTCTCCTCCAGCGAACGGAAGCCGTTCGCGTTGATGGCGGAGTAGTGGACGAAGACGTCCGGGCCGCCACCCTCCTGGGCGATGAAGCCAAAGCCCTTTTCGGCGTTGAACCACTTCACGGTTCCGGTAGCCATAAGCCCTCCTTGGGCCCAAAGGGTTGCCCTGCTCCAGAACCTGCGATTGTGAAAACAGTGCTGCACAACTGCATACGTCTGAAAACGACTAGAGCCCGCGGTTACATGCTCCGCAGGCTCTGTACTGCAAGGGAAACCAAACTGCAACTTGCGGCGAGCCTAGCATGTGGGCAGCCGAAAGCAATAGAGGCCAAGATCACGTCACCCGAATGTTTGATCTCGCTCGTGTCGGGTTGACGGCGGGGGTGGTAATCGTACGTCAGCCCCCAGGGTCTAGCCTCACGATGTGGACAATTACCGCACCCGGCCGCGCGTCGGCCACATCCAGTTCCTGAACTGCCTGCCCCTGTACTGGGGGCTCGCGAGAACGGGCACGCTCCTCGACTTCGAGCTCACGAAGGACACCCCGGAAAAGCTCAGCGAGCAGCTCGTGCGGGGTGATCTCGACATCGGCCCCATCACCCTCGTCGAGTTCCTGCGCAACGCCGACGACCTCGTCGCCTTCCCCGACATCGCGGTCGGCTGCGACGGCCCGGTGATGTCCTGCGTGATCGTCTCGCAGGCCCCGCTGGACGAGCTGGACGGCGCCCGGGTGGCGCTCGGCTCGACCTCTCGTACGTCTGTTCGACTCGCGCAGCTTCTGCTGTCCGAGCGGTACGGCGTCCAGCCCGACTACTACACGTGCCCGCCCGACCTCAGCCTGATGATGCAGGAGGCGGAGGCGGCGGTGCTCATCGGCGACGCGGCGCTGCGGGCCAACCTGCTCGACGGGCCGAAGTACGGCCTGGAGGTCCATGACCTCGGCGCGCTGTGGAAGGAGTGGACCGGCCTGCCGTTCGTCTTCGCCGTCTGGGCGGCCCGCCGGGACTACCTGGAGCGTGAACCGGTGATCACCCGCCGGGTCCACGAGGCCTTCCTCGCCTCCCGCAACCTCTCCCTCGACGAGGTCGGCAAGGTCGCCGAGCAGGCCGCCCGCTGGGAGTCCTTCGACGAACAGGTCCTGGAGCAGTACTTCACCACCCTCGACTTCCGGTTCGGTGGCCCGCAGCTGGAGGCGGTCGCGGAGTTCGCCCGCCGCGTCGGGCCCACGACGGGATTCCCGGCGGACGTGAAGGTGGAACTGCTTCAGCCGTAATCTGCATCTGAGTCC
Organism: Streptomyces sp.; assembly: GCA_013361925.1. Lineage (GTDB taxonomy): Bacteria > Actinomycetota > Actinomycetes > Streptomycetales > Streptomycetaceae > Streptomyces. Next base: position 10,620 of record JABFXD010000957.1, read on the forward strand.
TACGGGGCTCGGCTGAGTCGGGCGGAGTCTCGACGGCCTCATGGGGGAGGGTGGGCGTCATGCAGCCACTCGGAGTCGACGAGCCGACCAGCGTCGGGCCCTACCGGCTGCTC
>JABFXD010000153.1 GCA_013361925.1 Streptomyces sp.
AGACTTGGAGAAGTGCGGACCCCGACCGAGCGGGATCCATGGACTTCGTCCGCGGGCAGCACCGTTCCACCCGGCACGGGGCCGGGCGTGGCTTCGGCAGGGCCCGCCTCAGACGGCGGGCGGCGCGATGACGCGGTGCGTATGCATGATCGGGAGCCTAGGCGGCGGTCGAGCGGTCGGACAACTCCCTTTCCGGGCCGCCGCTCGCCACCGGTTCCGGGGAGCCCTTCGCGGGGGCCGAGGACTGGGCGATGAAGGCGCCGGCCAGGACGACCGCGCCGCCGATGATCTGCGGGGCGGAGAGGTGCTCGCCGAGCAGGATCCAGGCGAGGACGGTCGCGATGACCGCTTCCAGGCAGGCGACGACTCCGGCGACCTGGGGCGAGAGGCGACGTACGGAGACCACGCCGGTGATGTACGCGAGCACGGTCGCGATCAGGACGATCCAGGACAGCAGCAGAGCGGCGGCGACCGAGGTGCCGTTCATGTCGGCGGTGCCACCGAGCACGGACCAGTCCATGGTCCAGGGGCGGGCCACGGCGGTGAGCACGAGGGCGCCGACGAGGAGGCCGTACGCGATGACCCCCAGCGGGTCGGGGGCGTCGGCGCCGGAGTCGCTGCCCTGGTCGGACAGGACGAAGTAGCCGACCTGGCAGCAGGCCGCGCCGAGCGCGAGGAGCAGGCCCACCGCGTCGAAGCTCAGCCCCGACCAGACCTCGACCACACACGCCAGCCCGCCGACGGCGAGGACCACACCGAGCGCGGCGGCCCGGGTGACCGGCCGGCGCTGCACGAACCGCACCCAGCCGAGGACGAGGGCGGGCGCGAGGTACTCGACGAGCAGCGCGACACCGACCGGGATCCGGGAGATGGAGGCGAAGTAGAAGGCCTGGACCCCGGCCACGCCGAGCAGTCCGAACCCGGCGAGCAGCGCGGGGCGACGACGCAGCAGCGCCCGGTGGCGCACGGCGAGCGGCAGCATCACGAGGGCCGCGCCGGCCACCCGCAGCCACACCACGTGAAGCGGGTCGAGCCCCGCCTCGATCAGCGGCTTGGCCGCGACACCGGATCCTCCGAAGGCGACCGCCGACGCGAGGGCGAGGCCGAGCCCGACACCCCGTCCGCGGTTGCCGCCACTGCTGTCAATCGTCTGCACCGGCACATGATGACAGGCGATGACATGAGCGTCACCCCCGATGACACCTGTCTCAGCGGCTGGACGCCGTACGGCTGTCCGGCAGGTCGCCGTCCCATGGACGCGTGTCGACCCGGGCGAGCACCTCGCCCGTGTCGATCCCGGCGCGGGTCAGCACCTCGACGGCGCGCGCCTCGGGGTCGGCGACGACGGCCGCGAGCAGGTCGATGCCGCTCGCCCGCTCCGCGCCACGGTCGGCGGCGCGCTCCTCGGCGTACTCCATCGCGCCCGCGGCCAGAGGCGAGAAGCCCTCCGTCTGGGTCACCACGGGCACCGCGCCGGAGTCCTCGACGCTGCCCTGCCAGCGCAGCCCGTAGCCGATGCTGCGCTGCACGAGATAGGCGAGCAGCCGGGCGAGGCGCGGTCCGCCCTCGAAGACGGCCCGCACCTCGGCGTCGTACTCCAGGAGGGAGTGCAGCAGATGGGCCGTGTCGATCTGCCGGTCCCCGTCGCGGAGCGCCCGCCGGCGCGCGCCGGAGACCACCGCTGCCAGCTCCTCGCCGAGCCGGGCATCGTGGTCCGCGCGATGGCCTCCCGGCTCGCTCACCGACTGCCGGGGAATACGGGGTTGCACATCCCCTACCCCATCAGTCCCGCCGGATCGGGGCATCCCCGGCGGGAACCATCTTCGCGTCCGGCGGAGAGTGGACCCGCACGGCCGAAATCTCGTCCTTACGGATGAGATCTGGCCGTTTCCCCACGGCGGGCGCGCGCCGCCTTGATTCACGCCCGTACGCAACCACCCGTACCGGCTCGCTCGTCTCACAGGTACATGGAGAGCAGCTGCTGGCTGGTGGCTCTGCCGGCCGTCGACGGGATGCAGTACGTGTACCGGGTGTACGCACCGGAGGACGCGCTGCTCGCCGACCTGTTCTGGGACGCCTGGCACTGCCACGACGAGAGCACGTTCCCGCGGGCGTGGGACGTGTTCGACGCGGCGGTGATACGCCTGGTGGCCTGACCGGCCGCCGGCTGGACCCGTCTCCACATTTCCTGACGGTTCATCAGCATTGAATGTTCGCGGCCCTGCGGCTACGTTCCGCGACACCGTAGCCGGAGACGAAGGGGTGGTCGCATGGCCGAAGTCAGCGCGGAGGCACGGATCGAGGCGCCGGCCGAGAAGGTGTGGAGCCGGCTCACGGACTGGTCGTCGTACGGCGAGTGGAACGCCACCCACACCAGCTTCCCCGAGGGCGGCCCGAAGAGCCTCGAAGTGGGCGGGACCTACCAGGAGAACATGAAGCTGATGGGCTTCCCGGCCGAGGTCGAGTGGACCATCGACGAGCTGGAGCCGGCCCGGGTGTTCGCCACCA
>JABFXD010000272.1 GCA_013361925.1 Streptomyces sp.
CCGCGCGGTGCGGCAACACCTGCCCAGCCATCGCGTCCGTGAATCACGACGTCATGATGACTCGGCACTTACATCTGCCGCGACCGAAATTTCGGCGGCCCTGTACCGCCTCCCCCGTTTTCCGTGTCTTCGCTGGTCAGAACGTTCGGATCAGTGTGCGCCGAACAACTCCAGCAGTTCCGTCTTGCCGAACATCCGGGCGGTGTCGACGGCCGACGGGGTCCCCGCGGCCGGGTCGGCACCACCCTCGAGAAGTGCCTTGATGACGTCCGTCTCCCCCTTGAAGACCGCCCCGGCGAGCGGGGTCTGGCCTCGGTCGTTGACTTCGTCGGCCGCGGCCCCGCGGGTGAGCAGCGCGCGCACCGCCTCGGCGTGGCCGTGGTAGGCGGCGAGCATCACGAGGGAGTCACCGCGGTCGTTGGTGAGGTTGGCCGGAACACCCGCGTCGACGTACGACACGAGGGCCTCGGTCTGTCCCCTGCGGGCCAGATCGAAGATCTTGGTCGCCAGCTCCACGACCTCGGGGTCGGGGGCTTCAGTCATCGGCCGGACCGCCTCTCATACAACCGTTCAGGTGAATCGCCAGGGTACTGGCTCGCGCGGCACATGACCCGATGTGCCGGAGGTAAAGATCACCACTGACCCGGTCGGACGCAAGTCCCCTGCCCATCCGGCCCAAGTCGGCACCGTCAGACGGGTGAAACATCCCGGAATTCACCCAGTTGCACCTTTTATCGTATGGATACATCCTGTGAGCCTGGAAGTACTCATGGTGACTGTCCCCCCGAACCAGGAGACCTCAAATGATCCTGTCCATCTCAGGCGTGGTCCTGCTCGGCATCATCGTCTTCCTCTTCTTCCGCAAGGACGGACTCAAGGCGTCGCACGCCTTCGTGGCCGCCCTCTTCGGCTTCTATCTCGCGAGCACCGCCATCGCTCCGAGCATCAGAGCCGGCGGGGAGAGCCTGGCGAGCCTGCTGGGCGGCATCAAGTTCTGACCCCGTCCCTCGTCCCGTCCGTACGCACATCCAGGAGACTGCAGTGGCCCGGCGCCCCCTCCCCCGCATCCTGAGCACAGGCAGCGCGCAGATCGCCCGGAGCCGGGAGCTGGCCCGGACGGCGGCCGACAGCGCCACCGACGTCCTCCACCCGCTGATCACGATCACCCGCGGACTGCGCCGGCTGGCCTCGGCCGGGCGGCGCAGGTGGGCCGACACCCCCAAGGACAAGCGCGGGCCGCTGCTGTTCCTGGTGGCGTCGGTGGTCCTGGTCGTGGCACTCGTGCCGTACGGTCCGCTGCTCGCCGTCATCGCCCTGATGGCGGCGGCAGCATGGCAGGGCAGGGACCGCACCCCGCCCGCGCCGGACGGCCCGGACGAGTCGCAGACCCAGCGGCTGAAGTCCCTCTACGACGCCCTGGTGCCGTACTTCTCGACCGCCGAGGACCCGGCCCCGCTCTACGCCCACGGCGGCGAGTGGGAGAAGGCCTTCCCGGAGTACGAGTTCGACGAGACGAGCCGGATCACCCAGCTGGTGATCCGCTACCCCGCCTACTTCACGGACGGCGAGGCCGACTCACGCGCGCGTATCGAGCAGTTGCTGCACGCCAAGTCGGGCCGCGGCCGTGAGTACCGCTTCGCGTGGGACGAGGAGGGCAACCAGCTCTCCGTCACCGTCCTGCCGCCGCTGCCCACCGACATCGCCGCCCAGCGATTCGTCACGGCACCCGGCGAGACGGTCCTCGGCTTCACCGATCCCACCGAGGTCCAGCGCACCCTCCCCCTCACCCACGGCGAGGAACAGCGCGACGTGCCCCCCGTCGTCTGGCGCACCGGCGTCCGCTCCACGGAGCCCCACCTGCTGGTCGTGGGCCAGCCGGGCAGCGGCACCTCGACCCTGCTGCGCTCCATCGCCCTCCAGGCCCTGCCGCACGGCGACATCGTCATCGTCGAGGGCGGCGGCACCGGCGAGTACGCCTGCCTCACCGGCCGGGACGGCGTCCTGGCGGTCGAGTGCGGGCTGACCGGAGCGCTGGCCAGCCTCGAGTGGGCGGCCACCGAGACGGAACGCCGCCTGATCGCCCTCAACCGGGCCCGCCAGGCGGGCCATCCGCCGCCGGACGACACCCGGCGCCCCCTGTGGATCCTGCTGGACCGTCCCAGCGCGTTCACGCACCTGGCCACGGCCGACGGTCACCGGGACCCGCAGTCCCTCCTCCAGGTCCCGCTGCGCCACGGCCGCGCGGCGAGCGTCACGGTCGTCGTGGCCGACCAGTTCGACAGCGCGGACGCGCTGAGCGACGCGGTACGCCAGCACACGCGCGCGCGGGTCGTCCTCGGCCCGGCGACGCCGGCGCAGTTGGAGGCGGTCCTGGGCGCTCCCCCGCGCACCACCCCGGTCACCGACGTCCCGCCGGGCCGGGGTTACGCCCGCCTCGGTACGGGGCCGGTCCATCGGCTTCAGGTGCCGTCGACGCCGGATCCGTACGACGACGAGACG
>JABFXD010000532.1 GCA_013361925.1 Streptomyces sp.
CGGCTTCGGCGGCGAGGAGTCGGCCGGCGCCTCCTTCCTGCGCCGCGACGGCTCGGTGTGGACCACCGACAAGGACGGCATCCTGCTGGCCCTGCTCGCCTCGGAGATCACGGCGGTCACCGGCAAGACCCCCTCGAAGCACTACGCCGACCTCACCGACCGCTTCGGCGCCCCCGCCTACGCGCGTGTGGACGCCCCCGCCTCCCGCGAGGAGAAGGCACTGCTCGCCAAGCTCTCCCCGCGTCAGGTCACCGCCGACACCCTCGCCGGCGAGCCGGTCACCACGGTCCTCACCGAGGCGCCCGGGAACGGCGCCGCCCTCGGCGGCATCAAGGTCGGCACCGCCAACGCCTGGTTCGCGGCCCGCCCTTCGGGCACCGAGGACGTCTACAAGATCTACGGGGAGTCGTTCCTCGGCGCGGACCACCTGCGGCAGGTCCAGGAGGAGGCCAGGGCCGTGGTCCTGAACGCGCTGGGCAGCTGACCCGCGCGGGGGCGGTCGGCTCAGGACTCCTTGCGGGTGAACGTCAGATGCGTGACCCCGCTGGGGGAGGGCGTGGACTCGACGTCGTACGCCTCCTCCAGAGCCTCCAGGCCGTCCCAGAGGCGTTCGCCCCGGCCGAGCAGGATCGGTACGACCACCACGTGCAGATGGTCGATGAGTCCTGCCGTGAGGAAGGCGCGGATAGTGGTGGCGCCCCCGCCGATGCGCACGTCCTGGCCGTCCGCGGCCTCGCGGGCCGTCGCCAGCGCTTCGGCGGGCGAGGTGTCGAGGAAGTGGAAGGTGGTCCCGCCCTCCATCTCGATCGACGGACGCGGGTGGTGGGTGAGGACGAAGGTCGGTGTGTGGAAGGGCGGGTTGGGACCCCACCAGCCCTTCCACTCCGGGTCCTTGTGCCACTCGGGGTGGCCGAACTTCCGGGAGCCCATGATCTCGGCGCCGATACCGGGCGTGAACTGCCGCACGAAGACGTCGTCGACGCCCCTGTTCCCGCCGGAGCGGCCGCTCGACTCGTGCCACCAGCGAGTCGCGAACATCCATTCGTGCAGCCGTTCACCGGCGTGGCCGAACGGTGCGTCGAGGCTCTGCCCCTCACCCGTGGCGAAGCCGTCGAGCGAGATCGCGAAGTTGTGGACGCGGGCGAGTGACATGGCGGGCGACTCCTCGTGTTCTTCCGGTCGGGCTTCGTCCAGGCTTCCTCCAGGATCGCTGAGCGAGCCGGAGAAAACCTGGGAACCCGCCCGCCAGCGCGTCGTCAGTCCAAGTCCACCAGCCCCTGGACGTACGGAACCAGCCGGACCGGCCCAGAGAGGCCGTACGCCTGACGGGCGGTCGTGCCGAAGACGGCCGGCTGGGCCACCCGGAGCCGGTTGATGAGAGGCGTCGCCACCTCCACCTCGATCACGTTGCTTCCGGGCCGCAGACGGCCGCCGAGGTCGATGACCGGGTGGAGCCGGTCGGCGGGGGCCAGGCGGGTGCCGTTGACGGTGACCCGGAACGTGTCGCTGACCACGCCCAGTTCGAGGTGCGCCCCGTGTGCGGCGGACCAGTCGGCGGGCAGGGCCACGGTGGTGCGGTAGCGGCCGATGCCTGCGGAGTCGGCCAGTTCGGGGATCTGCGACCAGGGGAGCAGGGCGTCGAGCCAGAGCGTGCGCCGGACGACGTCGGTGTCGGTGGGTCCGGCGCCGGGAGTCCAGTCCTCGACGTCGAGTCGCCAACTGGCCAGGGCCACCGGTGCGGGCACGGCGGGCAGGGTGGTGGTGACCGTACGGCCGCGGGACAGACGGGTGGTGTACGTGCCCGCGGCCGTGGCACGGACGGCAAGGCCGCGGCCGGTGAAGAGCACGCTGTCGGCGTCGCTCGCCACGGCGTACTGCCGACCGCCGTCGCGATCGCCGAAGAGGCCGGGACGGCCGAGGGCGACGACCGTGGCCTGCCCGGGTTCGAGGGTGACGCGCAGGGTGATGCCGTCGTCGTCCTCGGTGTAGCGGCCGATCCGGGTGACCTCGCCCGTCCATGGATCGAGGAGGTACGGGACGGTCGTGCCGCGTCTGGTCGGGCGCAGGGTGACGGCGTGGTCGATGGCGGCGACGGGCGGCTTGACGGTCTCGGCGTGCTTGCCGTTGCAGAGGTAGAACAGGTCGGTGTCGCCGCTGACGCGGTGGAAGTTGAGCAGGGTCGAGGAGGTGGCGTACCGGGCGTCCGGAGCGACACCGAGGGCGGCGAGCGCGTCGCCGACGGCGGCCTTGTCGGTGACCCTTGTGACGTTCGGCAGGGCGAGGAGGCTCGCGAGGACCTCCCGCAGTCGCCCTGTCTCGTCCGCGCCGGGCACGCCCGGGGTCAGGGCCTGGTCGAAGGCGCCGAGCAGGACCATGGGCAGCCCGTCCTGGGCCAGGTTCAGCAGCTTGCGGGCGTCGGCGAGGGCCAGGGTCGGGGTCGAGGAGTAGAAGAAGTCCCCCTCGACGAACAGTGCTTTGTAGGCGGGGCCGTCGGGGGCCAACCGGCCTCCTGCGACACGGGCGCCCGGCAGGTCGAGGAGCGGTCCGCTGAGGAACTGGTGGGTCCAGCCGAGCGGGACGCCGGACGCGGTGAACCAGGAGGCGCCGATGCCGGTGGCGGTGTAGCCGGTCTGCCGGAAGACGGCCACGTCGACCCGCGGGGTGCCGGTCTGGAGCACCTGGTGGACCCGGCCGAGATAGCCCGCGATGTCGGGAGCGTGCCGCCAGGTCGGCTGTCTCGGGCCCCATGACTCGCCGTAGCCGGGGGCGCCGTTGTACGGGCTGAAGGCGGCGAAGCCCGGCCAGCTCACGCCGGGGGCGGTGGCGTACGAGAAGCCGTGCACCACCGTCTGGTTGACACCGGCCGCGTAGGCGCCGCCCATGGTGCGCAGGAACCGGTCCCAGGTCGTGCTGTAGGCCGAGCCGTTGTAGGCGCCCGCCTCACAGGACAGCACGGTGTGCCCGGCCATGTCCCGGCCGCCCGCGAGACAGCGGTAGTCGTCGAGGTTCTTGAAGCCGAGCGACTCCCCCTCGGGGATGTCGAGGAGCGCGGCCGACGCGATGGCGTCGGTCTGGAGGCCGTACGGCTGCGACCGCAACTCCATGCCGAGGGAGTGCGCCCAGTCCCGCAGGGCGGTGACGTGGTGGGTGTTGAACAAGTGGGAGACGGTTTCCCAGAAGTCGTGCCGGATCTGCCGGGTGACCTGCGCCTCGAAGGCGAAGACCTGATTGCTCTTGTCCAGGACGAGAGCCGGGAGGTACGGCAGCAGGGAACGGCCGGTGCGCTCCTCGAAGACCTCGGGCAGCGCCCGGGTCCACACGAGGGAGTCGGTCTCCAGCTCCACGGAGTCCTCGAAGAAGGCACCGCCGGCGGCCCGGAGCAGCCTGCGCACGGGGCCGGTGAGCACGGAACGCTCCCAGAAGCCGGTGACGGCGGCGGTGCCGGCCGGGCTGAAGTGGTCGACCACGTAGGCGGCCGGGGCGGAGTGCGGGCCCGACTCGGGCTGTTGGGCGGTGCCGCGCTGCCAGTACGAGATCAGCACCCAGTCGCCCTCGGCCGGCGCCGTCCAGGTGAGTGCGCCGTCCGCCACGGCGGCGGTGAGGTCCTGGACACTGGCGAGGTCGAGGCCGGTCTCCTTGCGGGTCGCGTTGGCGGGCTCGACGCGGGCCGCCTGGACGGCGAGCAGCGTGCGCGAGGTGACGCCGCTCGCGGCGGCGCGTACGGGTTCGGGCACCGGGCCCTGGTAGGTGGTGCCGGCGGGCACGGAGGCGCGGCCGTAGGCGAGTTCGCGGGCGGCGGCCTCGTCGTCGGGGGTGACGCCGGGGACGGCGACGGGCCAGCTGGGGCCGAGCGTGAGGTCCACGGTCAGGCCCCGGCGGGCGGCCTGCCGCAGGGCGGCTTCGACGCCCTCCCGCCACGGGTCGCTGCCCCAGCCGTGGTGTGCGGTGTCGAGGACGGACTTGTCCTTGATGCTGTGGTGCACGGCGGCGATCTCGGCCCCGCCGAAGCCGGCGTCGGCGATCTGGTCGATCTCGCGGGCGATCTCCACCGGGTCGACGAGACCGTCCGGCCACCACCAGCGGAACCGGGGACGCACGGAGCGAGGCGGCGTGCCGAACCAGTCGCCGGACAGCCGCTGCGGGCCGTTCAGCGGTACGGCACCGGCGTGCGCCGCGCCCGCCACGGTGAGGGCCGTGGCCGCACCCGCGGCCAGCACGGTACGCCGGGACATCCCGCCACGCCGCGGAACGGGCTTCTGCATGGTGCGCCCCAATCGCTGTACTGAAACGATTCAATATGCCGTAAACGCCGGAACGCTAAGGGCGCGATCCCGTCGGAGTCAAGATCCGTGCGAGGAGCGACCGGCTTGTGCGCGTCGCGATGAGTTTCGCGGCGTCCGACGGTCTTACTGTCGAACCCCGCACCGAGGAGGACTTCTGATGCGCAGCGTGACCTACTCGATGAGCTGTTCCCTCGACGGCTACATCGTGGGGCCGGACGGCGGTTTCAACTGGACGGCACCGGACAAGGAGGTCTTCCGTTTCTGGATCGACGAGATCCGGCAGGTCGGTGTCCATCTGCTGGGGCGGCGGCTGTACGAGACGATGCTGTACTGGGAGTCGCCCGAGCAGGAGGCCTCGTTCGACGAGGCGGAGCAGGAGTGGGCCGCGCTCTGGAATCCGCTGCCCAAGGTGGTGTTCTCCACCACGCTGTCGGAGGTGCAGGGTCATGCCCGACTGGCCTCCGGCAGTGTGGCGGAGGAGATCGAGCGGCTGCGGGCCGAGCCGGGGGAGGGCGACATCGCGATCGGCGGGGCGACCCTCGCCGCCGAGGCGGCCGCGGTGGGCCTGATCGACGAGTACCAGGTCATGGTCCACCCGGTGCTGGTCGGCGGCGGCACCCCGCTCTTCCCCCGGGAGGAGCGCCGGGTGGATCTCGAACTCGTCGAGACCCGCGCCATCGGGTCGGGCGTCGTGTACCTCCGCCACCGTGTGAGGCGCTAGCGGGGCCGGCCGCCGAGTTGCTCGGCCAGGCCGACGAGGAGGTTCTCGGGGCCGCGGACGTAGCAGAGCAGGTAGCTGTCCTCGAACTGCTCGACCTCGCCCAGGAGTTCGGCGCCATGGGGACGCAGCCGGGCGAGGGTGTCCTGGAGGTCGTCGACGGCGAACATGATGCGCCGCAGGCCCAGCGTGTTCACCGGTGCGGGCGCGGGTTCGGCGGTGAGCGCCTTCGGCGTGTGGAACTTCGTGAGCTCCAGTCGGCTGTGGCCGTCGGGGGTCCTCAGCATGGCGACGTCCTGCCGGGCGCCGTCGAGCCCGATGATCCGGTCCGCCCAGCCTCCCTCGACCGGCATCGTGCCCTCCCACTCCATGCCGAGTTCGACGAAGAACGCGATGACGGCGTCGAGGTCGTCGACCACGATGAGAACGTTGTCCATGCGCTGGATCGCCATGCCGGCCTCCTGGGGGAGTGTGTTCCGTCCGCCCCCGGCCCGGGGAAGGCAAGGGCACGGCCGGACACAGTACAGAAGTCCGGCCGCGCCGTTGTCCGTTGCGCGCGCGTCAGCTCGTCGCGCGGACCGCGTCACGGATGAGGTCGGCGACCTCCTTGGGGCGGGAGACCGCCACGGCGTGCGAGGCGCCTTCGAGTTCCACGATCGTGGCCCCGGCCCGCTTGGCGCCGAAGCGCTCGACCTCGGGGTTGATCGCCTCGTCCGCGCCGGCGACCAGCGCCCACGACGGCCTGGTCTGCCACGCGGCGACGGGCGCGGTCTCCCCGAACGCCGAGGCGGCCAGCGGGCGTTGGGCGGCCGCCAGGACCTTGGTGACGTCCGCGGGCACGTCAGCGGCGAACACCGACGGGAACGCGTCCTCGGCGATGGTCACCTCGACGCCGGGCTCGCCGCCCGGGATCGGGTACGTCCACTCCTTGAGGTTGCTGACGAGCGGGGAGAGCGGGAAGCGGCCCTGCAACTCGCCGAGGCTCTCGCCCTCTTCGAGGACGTAGGCCGCCACGTAGACCAGACCGACCACGTTCTCCGTGACACCGGCCACGGTGATGAGCGCGCCGCCGTAGGAGTGGCCGACGAGGACGACGGGGCCGTCGATCTGGGCCGCCACGGAGGCGACGTAGGCGGCGTCGGAGGCGAGGCCGCGCAGCGGGTTGGGCGGCGCGATGACGGGGACGCCGTGCTTCTGGAGCTCCTCGATCACCCCGGACCAGCTGGTGGCGTCCGCGAAGGCGCCGTGCACGAGGAGGACGGTGGGAGTGGTGGACATGTGCGGTTCTCCTTCTCGGGTCAGCCGTGCAGCGCGGTGCGCAGGGTGTCGACGGCCAGCGTGATCGCGGCCTCGGCGGCGTGGGTCTCGCGCAGGGCGTTGAGCATGACGAAGTCGTGGATGATGCCCTGGAACCGCACCGCGGTGACCGCGACGCCGGCCTCGCGCAGCTTGTTGGCGTACGCCTCGCCCTCGTCGCGCAGGACGTCCGCCTCGCCGGTGATGACCAGGGCCGGGGGCAGCCCGGTGAGCTGCTCGGTGGTGGCCCGCAGCGGGGACGCGGTGATCTGGGCGCGCTCGGCCTCGTCGGTCGTGTACTGGTCCCAGAACCACTGCATGCCGTCCCGGCGCAGGAAGTAGCCGGTGGCGAACTGGTGGTACGAGGGCGTGTCGAAGTTCGCGTCGGTGACCGGGTAGAACAGCACCTGCTGGACCAGCGGCACATCACCGCGCTGCTTGGCCATCAGCGTCAGCGCGGCGGTCATGTTGCCGCCCACCGAGTCGCCCGCCACGGCCAGCCGGGAGGCGTCCAGACCCTTCGACGCGCCCTGCTCGACGACCCACTTGGCGACCGTGTAGTTCTGCTCGATGGCCACCGGGTAGCGCACCTCGGGGGAGAGGTCGTACTCGGGGAAGACCACGGCGGCGTTCGCACCGACGGCGAGCTCGCGCACCAGGCGGTCATGGGTGTGAGCGTTGCCGAACACCCAGCCCGCGCCGTGGATGTAGAGGACCACGGGCAGGCTGCCGGTCGCGCCCTCGGGCTTGACGACGCGGGCCCGGACGCTGCCGGTGGGGCCGCCCGGGACGGTGACCCACTCCTCGTCGACGGCGGGCTTGGCGATGTCCCCGGACTGCACCTCGTCGACCGCCTTGCGGCCCTCGGCCGGCGGCAGGTCGAAGAGGTAGGGCGGGTTGGCGGTCGCCTCGGCGAAGGCGGCGGCGGCCGGCTCCAGCACCGGCTGGACCGGCTCGACGACGTCGGACATGTGGTTCTCCTCAGTGTTCGGATGCGCCGTGCGGGCGCTTCGATGACGACGCTAGAACCGCGGGGGCGGGGTGAATTGCCCGACAGCGCACCGGTGGCGGTCCGGCAGTGCACGAGTGCCGGTCCGGCGGTGCGCGGGCGTCGGTTCAGCGGTGCGCTGGAGGTCGCGCACCTCGTCAGCCGCCGTGCCCCTGTGCGCGGTACTGCGCGGGTGACATGCCGTACGCCTTGCGGAAGGTGTGGCTGAAGTGGGCGGGGCTGACGAAACCCCAGCGGGCGGCCACGGCCGCGATGGAGCGGTCGGCCGCCGAGGGGCGGGCGAGCTCGGCCCGGCAGGCTTCGAGCCTGCGTCGGCGGATCCACGCGCCGACCGTGGTGCTCCGCTCCTGGAAGAGCTTGTGCAGATAGCGCAGGGAGATGCCGTGCGCCTCGGCGAGGACCTTGGGGGAGAGTTCGGGCTCACCGAGGCGCGCCTCGATGGTGGTCCTCACACGCTCGAAGATGGCGGTCTCCCCCGCGCCGGCCGGAGGCCGCTGGTGCTCCGCCGCCGTCAGTTGAGCGGCGGCCAGGGCCGCGAGCAGGTCCGTGACGGCGCGGGCGAGCTCCTCGCGGGCGGCCGGTGCGGCCGTGTGGATCTCGTCCACGAGGCCGCCCAACAGCGGAAGCAGCAGTGCGGCCGGGCCCTCGGGTGCCGCCGCCCCGATGGTCCTCGCCATGACCCGGCGGACGTCCGCCTCGCCCAGCCGCACCAACTGCCGGGGAATCATCAGGACATGGGCGCGCTGCCGTTCCGGCAACGCCAGGCTGAAGGGCCGGCCGGCGTCGTGGAAGGCCAGGTCTCCCGGGCGGAGCCGCGCCCGGCGGCCGTCCTGGAACACCAGCGCGGTGCCTTCGAGTTGGAGGCGGGCGAAGAGGTGTGTCCTGCCGTCCGCCGTCGCGTCGCGGGCGGTCCGTACGACCTCCACCGCGTCGGACTCCTCGGTCGCGATCTGCAGCATGCCCAGGTGGAGCAGGCGCAGGGAGCCCCGCCAGGACTCCGGGTCGGCAGGGACGACCAGTTCGACCTCGCCGTACGCTGCCGAGAAGGACCGCTCCCCGCGCGCCGGCGCCCTCATGACGCCTCCAGGGCGCGAACCGCGCGTTCACCCAGCAGCCAGTCCGTGGGAGAGGTGCCGTACTCCCGGCGGAACGCCCGTCCGAAGTGCGGGGTGCCGCTGAAGCCCCAGCGGCGGGCCACGCTGCCCATGTCGGCCGCGTCGGTCAGTTCCCTGCGGCACTCCTGGAGCCGGAGGCCGCGGATCCAGCGGCCGACCGTCGTGCCCTCCTGCTCGAAGAGTCGGTGCAGATAGCGCACGGAGATGCCGTGGGCCCGGGCGATCACCGCGGGCGTGAGGTCCGGGTCCGCAAGGTTCCAGCGGATGAACCGCTGGACCCGCAGCAGCAGCACCCGCTCGGTGCCGGGCAGGTCGGCCGGGTCCTCGCCCAGCTGCTGCGCGGCCGTCGCGGCCAGCAGACCGACGGCGCTGTCGGCCAGCCGGTCGGCCACCGGCCCGGTGTAGCTCTCGGAGGTGTCCGCCAGACGCGCCATGAACGGTGACAGCAGCGCGGCCAGCCCGGTCACCGGCCGGATGGCCCGTGCCGTGAGCCGGCCGAGCGCCGCCTCCGGCTGGCCGAGGAGACCGCGCGGCACGGCGAAGATCTTCAGCTGGAACCGCTCCGGGAACCGGGTGCGGTACGGGCGGACGGTCTCGAAGAACGCGATGTCACCGGGCCGCAGTTCCGTGTACCGGCCGTCCTGCTCGACCTGGGCGGTGCCGCTGGCCTGCACGGCGACGAACACCTGGGTGCCGTCCCCCCGCGCGACCTGGCCGGAGTTGCGGTGGACCTCCCCGGGGTCGCAGTCGACCGTCGTGAGACGGAGCGCGCCCAGCCGGTCCGTGCGCATGGTGGCGTCGTACGTCCCGCTCTTCGTCCGGATGTCCATCCCCACCAGCGTGGCGAGTACGGCGTCGTGCCAGAACTCCAGGCTCTCGCGTGGCGGTACCGAACTCGTCCGGAACACCTGGCCGCGCCGCCGCACCGCACGCTCGTCCGCCCTGACCAAAACGTCCGCTTCGCCAGCCATTGTCGCGCCCCCGGTCTTCGTGCCATACCCGGTCCTCGATGCTGTCAGCGCGGTGGCGGGCCTCGCTTCTGTCATATGACCGGTCTCCGCGGCCGACCTGGCAGGATGGGGTGTGAGCGGGGCGGGCGGGAACGGAATTTGATGGACTTCGGTGGCTTCGGCGACAGCAGTGACAGCAGTGGTAGTGGTGGCAGTGGTGACTTGGGCGCCGGGCTTGAGGACAGCCCCGCGCTTCTCGGCAGAGAGAGTGAGCTGTCGCGGATCGCGCGGCTGATCGAGGCTGCGGACGGCACCGGCCCCCGCGTGCTCGTGCTGACCGGGGAGCCGGGCGCGGGCAAGAGTGCCCTGGTCGACCGGGCGATAGCGCGGGCAGCCGAGCGGGACTGCGGGGTGCTGCGCGTGCGGGGCTGCGAGGGGGAGCAGGACCTCGGCTTCGCCGGGGTGCATCAGCTGCTGCGTCCGGTGCTCCCAGGCCTCGACCGGCTGCCGGCGCACCAGCGCGACGCCCTGCGCCACGCGCTCGGCATGGACCGCGCCGACGGGGCGTCGGCGCCCGACGCGCTGACGATCCGGACCGCGGTGCTGACCCTGCTCCTGGACGCGGCGGCGGAGCGTCCCCTGCTGATCGCCGTCGACGACGCCCAGTGGCTGGACGTCGGCTCACTGGACGTCCTCGCGTTCGCCGCCCGGCGCCTGGACGGGGAGCCCGTGTCCCTGCTGCTCGCCGCCCGTGACGGGTCGGTCCCGGCGCGCTTCGACCGTGACTTCCCGCATCTGAGCGCGGGCCCGCTGGACCGGGCCGCGGCCGGACTTCTGCTGGACGCCCAGCCGCGTCCGCCCCAGGGCCGGATCCGCTCGCAGATCCTCACGCAGGCCGCGGGCAATCCGCTCGCCCTGATCGAGCTCACGCGCGCCTTCAGCCGCGATCCGGCCGGCCGCGAGTACGCGGCGGGCGGTTCCCTCCCGCTGACCGCACGCCTGGAGGACCTGTTCGCCGCCGACCTGCCCACGTTGCCGTCCGCGACGCGGCGCGCCCTGCTGCTGGTGGCGGCGGCGGGCACCGCTCAGCTGTCGGAGATCCCGGGTGTGGAAGGGGCGGAGGTGTGGGAGCCGGCCGAGCAGGCGGGCCTGGTGCGGGTCGACGGCGGCGGGGTGCGGCTGCGCCACCCGTTGGTCCGCTCGGCCGTCCAGCAGGCGGCCACCTTCGCCGAACGCCGTGCGGCCCATCTGGCGCTCGCCGC
>JABFXD010000571.1 GCA_013361925.1 Streptomyces sp.
CTTCGACGGCGCCCTGGACCCGACGGGCGGCACGATCCGCCCCACGACGGGCATCGGCCACGGCCTGACCCTACGGGGCGAGGACGCCCGGGAGTTCAGGGTGGCGTGAGCGTGAGAGAGGGGAGTCCAGCGTGAGCGTGAGGGGCGGGGAGTCGTGAGGGGCGGGGAGTTCAGGGTGGCGTCACGGCGTGGGCGCTAACCCCGGCGCCGCATCGACCGCGCGGCCAGAACCCCCGCTCCGACCACGAGCGCGGCTCCCGCCCGCCCCCGGTTGCGGGAGAGCCATTCCTGTGAACTCCCCGACTGCGACTCGTCGTCGAACCGCCCGTGGGCTCCGAAGTCCCGCCCGTGGGGCCCGTCGGCCGGGCTCCACAGATTGCCGGTGCCGCCCTCGGTCGAGCCGTCCTGCTGTGCCTCGAAGGCGTTGCGTGCCAGGTAGCGGTCCAGCAGGCCCGGGGCCACCGCGTTGGCCAGCAGCGTCGCCACCGTCGATCCTCCGACCCAGTACTCCCGCCGCCGCCCGTGGGACGCGGCGTGCACGATCGCCCGTGCCGCCACCTCCGGCTGGTACACCGGCGCGACGGGCCGGGCCCGTCCCGGCATCCGGCTCAACACCCAGTCGAACTGCGGGGTGTTGACGGCGGGGAGCTGCACCATCGTCGTACGGACGCCGCTGCCGGCGTGCAACAGCTCGCAGCGCAGCGACTCGTTGAAGCCCTGGATGGCGTGCTTCGCGCCGCAGTACGCGGACTGCAACGGGATCCCGCGGTAGGCGAGCGCCGAGCCGACCTGCACCACGGTCCCCCGGTCGCGCGGCAGCATGTGCCGCAGCGCCGCCCGGGTGCCGAACACATAGCCCAGATACGTCACTTCGGTCACCCGACGGAACTCGTCCGCGGTGACCTCGGTGAACGGGGCGAAGACCCCGGCGAAGGCGTTGTTGACCCAGACGTCGATGCCGCCGAAGGTGTCGGCGACCTTCTGCGCCGCGTCGTCGACGGCCTTGGCGTCGGACATGTCGACGGGGACGACGAGCGCCTCACCGCCGGCCCGCTGCACCTCGTCCGCCGCCGCGGCGAGACCTTCACGGCCCCGGGCCAGCAGGGCGACCCGGTCGCCCCGGGCGGCGAAGGCCAGGGCCGTGGCCCGCCCCACGCCGCCGCTGGCGCCGGTCACCACCACGACCCTGCCGGGCCGGGAGAGCGCGCTCCAAGGGCGTGCCACCCCGCATCACGCCCGGTGGTGCGGCTGCTCGGGGTCGATGTCGTCGGGCCGCGGTGCCGCGCCGGGTTCCCCGGCCGCCGACGTACCCGCGCCGGGTGCGCCGGTCGCCCCGCCGACGCCACCGGGTGCGACGGGCGGCATCGGCGGATACGGCATGCCGAGCCCGCTCGGCGGCGCGCCGGGGGCCGTACCGCCCACGACCCGGTCACGGCCCGTGGCGAGTTCGGCCTCGCGCTCCGAGGTGGGCCGGGCCGCCGACGGCCGGGCCATGCCTCGCAGCACGAACGCGACGACACCGAGGACGGCCGCGGTGATCAGCGCGGCGGCCCAGTCGGGCAGGCCGAGGGCGAGGGCCAGGCCCAGCGTGAGGGCGAGGGCCGCGCCCGCGTACAGGGCGACGGCGCCGGACGCGGCGTACAGCATGGCCGTGCGGCGCTGCTTGCGAGTCTGTTCGCGCAGTTCGTCGCGCACGGTCTCGCGCGCCACCTGCGCCAGCTCGTCGACGAGATGCTTGTCCAGGTGCTCAAGATGATCCAAGCGGTCCATGGCCGCCGGGTACCCGCACGCCGGTACGCGTAACGCGTCCCGCGCCGCCGCCGGCTCACCGCGGCCGGGGCGAGGAGATCACGTGAAACGATCTCCTCGCCGCGGCCGCCCCAACTAGGCTCGTCCGCATGGACATTCTGGGAGCCACGCTGCGCGTCTGCGTCGACGACCTGGAGACCGCGGTCCCCTTCTACGAACGCCTGGCGGGCGGCACCGCCCTGCGCTTCGAGCGCGGCGGCGTCCAGGTCGCCGCCGTCGGCTGCTTCCTCCTGATGAGCGGCCCCGCGGCGGAACTGGAGATCCTCCGCAAGGTCGCGGCCACCATCGCCGTCAAGGACGTCGACGAAGCCCATCAGGTACTGACCGAGCTGGGCGCGCGCGTGATCGCGGGGCCGGTGGGCACCCCGGCGGGCCGCAATCTGATCGCGGTGCATCCGGACGGGGCGGTGTACGAGTACGTGGACCGGCGGGTGTAGGAGACGCGTTCGGGTCACCGCATGCGGAAGTCGTAGCGTGCCGGGAGCGGCTCGTCGCTGATGCGTTCCCACAGGCGCCCCACCGTCTCCGCGCCCTCCCGCAGGTCGGCGACCTCGAACCCCTCGTCGTAGACGGCGCGTGCCTCGTCCCGTCGTCCCTCCGCGAGCAGCAGCCCGGCCTCGATCAGCCGGAACCGCCCGCGGGCCCGGGTCGCGAAGTGCAGTCGCTCCCACACCGCCCGCGCCTCACCCGTGCGCCGCACCGCGAG
Organism: Streptomyces sp.; assembly: GCA_013361925.1. GTDB lineage: Bacteria > Actinomycetota > Actinomycetes > Streptomycetales > Streptomycetaceae > Streptomyces. The sequence goes on from JABFXD010000571.1 coordinate 2,516, forward strand.
CAGCGCCTCGATCGCCTCACGCCCCAGCGCGGCCGTGGCGGCGGTCCACCGCTCCCCCGCGTCCCGCCGCTCCCGGCACAGGTCGTCGAAGGCCTCGGCGTAGCGGTCGGCGGCCCGCTCGTGGTTGGCGATCTCCAGGTCGGCGACCGCGAGACAGCGCAGCAACGGCCACACGGACGGGGCGAGCGCGAGGGCCCGCTCCCAGCTGCGCACCGCCTGCGCCCGGTCCCCGGCGTGCCACTGGGCGATGCCGAGGTGGTACTCGGTGTGCGGGGTGGCGGGCGCGGTCTCCAGCATGTCCCGCCAGTGCGGGGCGACCAGCGTCTCGCCGGGCGGCCGCACCCGCCGCGGCTCCGGCAGCGCGCCGACCCGCAGCAGCCGCAGCCATGGCTCCTGTTCCTCACCGAGGGTGGCTTCGTCGAAGGGTGTGCCGGGCAACTTCCAGTCGGCGCGCAGCACTTCGAGCGCGCCCCAGCCGGAGCCGGTGGCGAGGATCTCGCCGGGTTCGGTGTCGGCGCACGGCTTCCAGCGGGCGTACGCGGCCTCGACGCCGGCACGCGGCAGCACGGCCTCCAGCCGGGCCTCCACCTCGTCGGCCGCGGGCGCGCAACTCAACGGCCCGTACGCCTCCAGCCAGGCCACCTCACCCTCTCCCTCCAACCGCACATGCTCCAACTGCGTACGGGCGAGACCGGCTTGGATCTCGCAGTAGCCGCCGGTGCCGGGCTCGGTCAGCCACTCCTGCCAGCGCCGACCGCCCCGCCCCGCGCCCCAGATGAACAGCTTGCGCCCGCGCAGCACGTCGGTGGACGTCTGCACCAGCCCGTTCCCGTCGTCGTCGAGGGCGGCGATCCAGCGGCGGCGCGGCTCGGGTACTTCGTAGAAGTAGTCTGCTGCGTAAGGGTGTTGCCGTATCTCCTCGTACGACGGGACCGGCATCCGGCGCAGGAGCCGCTCGTACCCGAAGTGCCAGGCCTCCTCGGCGGGGGCGAGCACCCGGCGCTCCTCCGGCACCGCGATGTTGGACCACCAGTACGTCGGCACCGGCCGCTCGTGCGGATTGCGGACGCGGACCCCGACGTACAGGAAGTCGGAGTCCTCCGGCAGCCAGAGGTCGACCTGGAAGGGCAGGTCGCGCAGCCGTTCCCACTCCCACAGCCGCAGCATCTCGCCGCCGTCGGGGGCGGTGACGCGGGCGGCGTGCAGGGGTGCGCAGGCGAGGGTGGTGTGGCCGGTGGCCCCGATGTTCCACTCGATGCCGCCGGAGAACCAGGCGCCGTTGAGGGCGAAGTCGGCGGGCTGGAACACCGGGTTGCGGTACAGGAGTTCACGGCCGGTCGGCTTGTGGAGGAGGGAGGCGATCCGGCCGCCGAGGCCGGGCAGCACGGTGGCCCGCAGCCGGTCGTTCTCGATGACGAGCGTGTCGAGCGCGCGCGGCTCGCGCACCCGCTCGTAGCCGTCCCGGACGTGCACGGGCAGCAGGCTGCGCAGCGGCTCGTACCCGATCTGCCGGGCCATCTCCCGGGGCAGTCCGTCCCGGTCCTCGATCCGATGGAGTTCGTCGAGGGGCCTGAGCGGGGGCAGCGGGTTGTCCGGCCCCAACTCCGCGGCGGGCAGCGTCAGTACGTCACGTCGGATCGTCGTCACGATCACCATGGAAGCCGCTCGCCCGGGAGCTGAACAGGGGCGCTACGGGTCAGGATTGGGCAAAGCGCCGTCACTTCACTGCGCCGTCACTTCACTGCGCCGTCACTTCGCCTTGCGGATCATCTCGGTGGTGATCGCCCAGCGCTCGTGGTCCCGCCAGGCCCCGTCGATGTAGAGCATGTGCGGCGAGTAGCCCTCCAGGCGGAAGCCGCAGGAGCGGGCGAGGGCGATCGAGGCGGCGTTGCCGGGCTGCACGTTGATCTCCAGCCGGTGCAGCCGCATCCCGCCGAAGGCGTACCGCACGACGAGCCCGAGCCCCTCCCGCATCAGCCCGCGTCCGGCGGCATGGGCGAAGGCCCCGTATCCGAGCGCCCCGCTGAGGAAGGCGCCCTCGACGATGTTGTTGATGTTGATGTATCCGGCGATGGCCCCGCTGTCCTTCTCACACACCAGGAACCCGACCTTGGTCGGGTCCTCGATCAGCCGCTGGGCGAAGGCCGCGAACCCGCTCGCGCTGTCCGGCGGGAACAGCCACGGCTGATGCAGTTCCTTGCTCTCCCGGGCCCGGGCCGTGAACTCAGGGCCGTCCTCATAGCTGATGTGGCGTATGCCCACGCGAGGGCCCTCGACAAGGAATCGGGATGAGGTGTGCGGCATCCCTTCACCCTACGTCCGGCTAGCTTCGGCGCTTCATGAAGTACGCCCCGCACAGCGCCCCGATGAGGCCCGTGGCCAGCAGCGCCGTCCACAGCGGCATGGTCACCTCGGGGATGAGCAGTCTGATCTTGGTCTGGCCGGTGTTCTCGAAGATGAAGATCAGGGCGAGGACGGCGAGCAGCAGGACGACGATCCTCGCGGGCGTCACCGCACTGCTCCTGCCGCCGGCGCCACTGCCGCTCTCGGATGTCTTCGGGCTCATGCGACCAGGGTGAGCCCGAAGCTCCCCGCCCGCGATCCGGGCGCCGCCCCTCGGGTGACTCAGCCGCCCACCACCGGCAGCTCCAGCACCCCCGTCTCCCCCCGCCCGCTCACCACGGTCACCGGCTTGATCCCCCGGTTGCCGAAGTACGCGTCGTCGCTCGCCGCGACCACGAACCGCAGCCGGTGGCCCTGCTCGTACCGGTGGACGATCCCCGGCAGGGTCACGGTGAAGCTCCGGGTCACGTCGGGCACCCGGACCGGTGCGACCAGCCGGTGGACCAGGGTCTGGGTGCCGTCGGGCGCGACGTCGTACAGCTTGGCGAACAGGACGAGCTTGTCGGCGGCGTTCCCGGAGTGCTGGGTCCGCTCGGCCTGGGGCGAGACGACCTTGAGCGTGGCCTTGGGCGCGCCCACGACGTCGGTGGTCCGGGCGAGCGGTTCGCTGGTCCAGCCGAGGTAGGTGCCCTGGGTGTCGTAGGGCGCCGGGTCGGGCAGTCCGACGATCCCGGCCAGCGAGCTCTCGGAGTGACTGCTCGGGACGAGCCAGTTGGTGTACGTCCGGCTGCCGCGCGTCACCTTGCGGCGGTTGTCGACGAGCTTGCCGTCGCCGGACAGGTAGAGCTTCTGGCTGAGCACGGGGAGGCCACCGGCGGTGGCGTAGGTCCCGTTCGGGTCGGTGATCCAGTCGCGGTAGTAGGCGAACGCCGGGCCGGTGTCGGTGGTCTTCTGCTTGCGCAGATAGCGGTCGAACCAGGCGAGGACGCGCTTGCCGACGTAGCTGGACTCCAAGTTGCCCTGGCTGAGGTTGAGTTCACCGGCGGCCTGGCCCCCGCTGTGCCCCCAGGACTGCCAGATCATCTTGGTGGTCGTGCCCTGCGCCTTGAGTTTCCGGTACGTCGCTGTCGCCTCGTTGAGGTTGAAGAGGCTGTCGGCCTGGCCCTGGACGAGGAGCGTGGGGGCCTTCACCCGGTCGAGGTAGGTGACCGGGGAGACGCTGCGGGCGTAGGCGAGCAGGTCGGCGGTCTCGGCGGCGGGGTAGCTGCCGGAGTTGAGGGTGCGGACGGTGTCGCAGGCGTCGGTGACGAAGTGCAGACAGCCGAGGGAGTTGATGCGGGACGGGTCGAGGTTCACGGTGGTCAGGGGCTGGCTCTCGCCGATGAGGTAGAAGCCGTTGGTCCACTGCCACTTGAAGGCGCCGGGTACCTCACGTGCGGCGCTGTTCGGGTCCAGGGCGTACGCCAGGTCGTTCCAGGTGATCATCGGCACGAGCGCGTCCACGCGGTGGTCGACGGCGGCCGTCGCCAGCTGGACGGCGCCGCCGTAGGAGCCGCCGATCATGCCGACGCGCGGGTCGCCCTTGCCGTCGAGGGTGACGAAGTCGGCCTTGGTGCCGTCGTCGGCGGCCCGTGTCCCGGCGAGGAAGTCGATGAGCCGGGAGGCGGCCCGGCCGTCGATGGCCGGGTCGTCGAGCGAGATCAGACAGCCGGAGTTGCCGAAGCCCAGGCCCGAGTAGATGAGCGAGACATAGCCGCGCTCCGCGAAGGCCTTGCCGATCGCGTCCGTGGAGCCGTCGGACTTGCTGCCGCCGAAGCCGTTGGTGGCGAGCACGGCGGGCGCCCGGTCGACGCCGGTGGGCCGGTACAGATCGGCGTCGACCGTGCACGTACGACCGCCCGCCTGGACGGTGAACTTCAGGGCGGTGACGGTGTACTGGCCGGTGGCGGGGGCCGGTGTGGCGAAGGTGGCGCCGAGCAGGAGAGCGAGCGGAACGCTGTAGCCGAGCACACGACGGGACACGAGACCTCCACGCTGAGGACAACCCGACCTACCAACCGGTACGTACCGGCCGGTAGCCATGGTGTGACACGTGTCAGACCCGGTCAATCACCGGGACGGGGGTTTCTTGACGGAGATTCAGCGGAGGGCGGGCTCCCTGAGGGTCAACGTGGCGCTGTCGGCGTCGAGTTCGGCCGCCACTCCGAACGGGATCGTCAACGCCCCGTCACCGTGACCGAATCCGAACTCCTCCACGACCGGCACCCCGAGCCCGCCGAGCCGGTCGACGAGCAACGCCCGCACCCCCGCATACGGATCGCAGTCCTGCCAGGACCCGAGCAGCACCCCCCGCACCCCGTCCAGCCAGCCCGCGCGCAGGAGTTGGGTGAGATAGCGGTCGAGCCGGTACGTCTCCTCCCCCACGTCCTCCAGACAGAGCAGCCCGCCGCGCGCGGAGGGCCGGGCGTGCGGGGTGCCCAGGTCGGCGGCGAGCAGACACAGACACCCGCCCAGCGTGACACCCCGGGCCCGTCCGGACACCAGCGGTGTGCCGCCGGAGGCGATCGTGCGGACCGTCTCCGGGGCGAACAGGGTGGCTCTGAGATGGTCCTGTGCCCGGGTGTTCTTGATGAAGTCGATCCCGGCCGCCATCGGCCCGTACAGCGTGGCGAGGCCGAGCCGGGCGGCGAACGCCTCGTGCAGCACGGTGATGTCGCTGAAGCCGACGAACACCTTGGGCCCGGCCGCCCGCATGGCGTCCCAGTCGAGGAGGTCGATCATCCGCTGTACGCCGTAGCCGCCGCGGGCGCACAGCACCGCGTCCACGGCCGGGTCGCACCACGCGGCCTGAAGATCGGCGGCGCGGTCCGCGTCGGTGCCCGCGAGATAGCCGAACGCGCCGTGCCGGTCCAGCACATGGGGTGCCACCACCGGGTCCAGATCCCAGCCGCGTAGCACGTCGAGCCCCGCCTGCAACCGCTCCTCGGGCACGGGACCGCTGGGCGCGACGACGGCGACCCGGGCTCCGGGGGCGAGTCGGGACGGCCGGACGAGTTCTCTCACTTGCTGAGCTCCAGGGTCGGGATACCGGGCGGGTTGAGCACGAAGACCTGGGCGTACAGGGAGAGTTCGGCCTCCAGGCTTCTGATCATGGTGTCCGCCCGCCGGAACCCGTGTCCCTCCCCCTCGAAGGCGAGGTAGGCGTGCGGCACCCGGCGCCCCTCCATCCGGGCCAGGAACCGCTCGCACTGGGCGGGCGGGCAGATCACGTCGTCCAGGCCCTGGAGCAGCAGGAAGGGCGCGGTGATCCGGTCGGCGTGCTCGGTGGGCGAGCGCTCCGCGTAGCGTGCGGGGACCTCGGCGAGCGGTCCGACGAGCGTCTCCAGGTACTGCGACTCGAAGTCGTGGGTCTCCCCCTCGCCCCAGCCGGCCAGGTCGAGGATGGGGTAGACGATGGTGCCGCAGGCGTAGACGTCGGTCGCGGTGAGCGAGGCGGCCGCGGTCCAGCCGCCGGCGCTGCCGCCGCGGATCGCCAGCCGGTCCCGGTCGGCGGTGCCCTCGTCGGCGAGGGCGAGCGCGACGGCCGCGCAGTCCTCGACGTCGACGACGCCCCACTGCTCGCGCAGCCGGTTGCGGTACTCGCGGCCGTGCCCGGTCGAGCCGCCGTAGTTGACCTCGGCGACGCCGATGCCGCGGGAGGTGAAGTAGGCGATGGACAGGTCGAGGACGAGGGGCGCCCTGCTGGTCGGGCCGCCGTGCGCCCACACCACGTACGGCGGCAGCTGGTCGCCGGGGGCGACGCAACCGGGGTGGTGGGGCGGGTAGATGTGGGCGTGGATCTCGCGTCCGGCGGGCCCGGTGAAGGTGCGGATCTGCGGCTCGGGGTAGTACGCGGGGTCGACCGAGTCGTCGTGGCGGGCTCCGATCACCCTCGCCCGGCCGGTGCGGGTGTCCAGCTCCACCACCTCGTGGTCACTGCGCGGACTGGCCCCGACGGCGACCACCCGCTCGCCGAGGACCGCCAGGGTGGGCGCGAACTCGGTCCAGGGGCCCGCCGCGTCGACGACCTCGGCGCTCTCCGGGTCCAGTATCCCGAGGGCGGTCGCGCCCCGGCCGTGCACGACGGCGATCAGACCGCTCTCCAGCGGGGCGAACCAGCGCTGCCCCAGCTTCCACAGCGGCCCGCCGAACTCCTCCTCCCGCGGGCACAGCGGCTGGCCGTCGCGGTAGAGGTTCCACCAGCCGGTGCGGTCGCTCGCGTACAGCAGAGCACCGTCGTGGGCCCAGTCGACCTGGGCGATGGACTCGTCGGGTCCGCCGGCGACCGTGCGGGCGGCTTGCAGGGTGCCGTCCTCCCGCACCTGGGCGAGGACCAGCTCCGTGCCGTCCCAGGGCATCCGCGGATGGTCCCAGCCGAGCCAGGCCACATGCCGCCCGTCGGGTGAGATCCGCGGTCCGGTGACGAACCGGTGCCGGGCCTCGGTCAGTTCCCGTACGGCGTCCCGGTCCTGGGCGGCCGAACCGTCCAGCGGCACGGCGGCGAGGACCCGGCGCACGTCGGTGGGCCCGTCGCCGGTGAACTCCTCCAGGACGCACCACACTTCGCCCCGGTCAAGGAGCAACACCGGGTCGGCCCAGCGCAGTCCACCGCCCACCGGGGAGACGGGGGTGAGCGGACGCGGGTCGCCGCCGGGCTCGTACCGGTACAGGCGCTGGTCGGCGAAGTTCACGAAGACGACGAGCGGTCGGCCGTCCTGAACCACACCGGCCCAGGGCTGACCGCCGTACTCGATGACCCGGCTGCGGACGTTCCACGGCGCCGGGAGCACCGACTCCTCGCTGCCGTCGGCGTGGCGTCGCACCAGCGTGCGCCGGCCGCCCTCGGTGGGCCGTGGCTCGGTCCACCACGCCTCGTCGCCGACGAGGCCCACCCACTCGGGGTGCCCGTCGTGCGCGGCGGCGAGGGCCGCGTCGATGGGCGAGGGCCACGAACCGAAGGGCAAGGTCTGCACGTCGTCCCCCATGTGCCTAGGCGGTGCGCAGGAACCGGTCGAGGACGCGGACGCCGAAGTGCAGCGCCTCGACCGGGACCCGCTCGTCCACACCGTGGAAGAGAGCCTGGTAGTCGAAGCCCTCGGGGAGCTTCAGCGGCGCGAATCCGTAGCCGGTGACGCCGAGCCGCGAGAACTGCTTGGCGTCCGTGCCGCCGGACATGCAGTACGGCACCACATGCCCCTCCGGCGCGAACTCCTCGACGGCCGCTCGCATGCGCGCGTACGTCGGTGAGTCCAGCGGCGCCTGGAGCGCGACCTCGCGGTGGTGGAACTCCCACTCGACGTCCGGTCCGGTCAGCAGGTCGAGGGTCCTGCGGAACTCGTCCTCGCCGCCCGGCAGATACCGTCCGTCGACATACGCCACGGCCTCCCCGGGAATCACGTTGAGCTTGTAACCGGCGTCCAGCATGGTCGGGTTGGCGCTGTTGCGTACGGTCGCCTCGACCAGCTTGGCGGCCGGCCCCAGCTTCTCCAGCAGGGTGTCCACGTCGGTCAGGTCCGGCTCGATGCCGTACAGGACGGCGAGTTCGGTGAGGGCGGCCCGTACCGTCTCGGTGATCCGCAGCGGCCACTCGTGCTCGCCGATGCGGGTGACGGCGGCGGCGAGGCGGGTGACCGCGTTCTCCCGGTTCACCTTGGAGCCGTGTCCGGCCCGGCCGCGCGCGGTGAGCTTCAGCCAGCCCGTGCCCCGCTCACCGGCCGCGATGGGGTAGAGCTGC
>JABFXD010000326.1 GCA_013361925.1 Streptomyces sp.
GAGCAGCGCCCGCTGCACGCGCCGTGTCGTGGGCGTCCGGCGCCGGTCGGCCAGCGCGTCGCGCAGGGCTACGGCGCTCATCGCGGCTACGGCCATGCCCTGACCGTAGATCGGGTTGAAGGCGCACAGCGCGTCGCCGGTGGCGAGGAACCCGGCGGGGTGGCCGGGCAGGTCGTAGCGGCGCCGGATGTTTGCGGTGCGCCGGTAGCCGAAGGCCGGGGAGAGCGGCTCGGCGTCCGCCAGCCAGCGGTCCAGGAGCGGATGCCCCAACCGCTTGGTGTACGCGGTGAACTCCTCGTCGTCCGTGGGCGGTTCGTCGCCGCGCAGACCGGAGACGATCACCAGATGGGTGCCGTCCTCCAGCGGCAGCGCGCCTCCGCCGTGGACCTGTTCGGTACCGGGATAGACGTAGTAGCCGACGGTGTCGCCGTCGAGGACGCCCGCCTTGCCGCGGTAGACGCGGGAGGCGTAGGCGAGACCGGTGTCGATCGTCTCCTCGTACGGGCTCGTGGCGCCGATCCCGGTGAGCCACTGCGCGGCCTTGGTTCCGCCGCCGGAGGCGTCGACGACCAGGTCGGCCGCCACGGCCCGGGGTTCGACGCGGGCCTCACCGGTTCGCTCGCGCACCAGCACTCCGCGCACGCGGGAGGCGTCACCGAGCAGTCCGACGACCTCGGATCCCTCCACCACGCTGATCGCGGGATTGGCGAGAACCCGCCGCCGGACCAGCGCTTCGAGCTGTGCGCGCGAGCCGGTGTAGATGTGCACGGACGCGGCCAGCCGCCGGAACCAACGGCCGCTCTGCCACAGCACCATGTCCGACGGCATCCCCACCAGCGGCGCCCCCGCCGCCCGCAACTCCGCGAGGAAGCCCGGCAGCAGCGACTCCAGGGCGGTCTGTCCGCCCTGGAGCAGCACATGCGGATGCCGCCCCTGCGGTACCCCGGGACGCGCCGCTCCGTCCTCCGTGAACCGGTCCCGCTCGACGACGGTCACCCGGTCGGCATGCCCGGCCAGAACATGCGCCGCGAGCAGCCCCGCAAGACTCCCACCCACGACGACCGCATGCCGCCCGCCCCGACTGCCCCTGTCTCCGGCAGAGTTCACCGCTGCGCTCCCCTGGTCGCTCATGTCTGGAAAGACACAAGTATCCCGTCCCGCACGGCGGGGCAGCCGGGTTCCGGTCAGGGTGAGGTCAGGCCTCGTCCGCCGTCAGCCGCAGCGAAATGCTGTTGATGCAGTACCGCTGATCCGTCGGAGTCGGATAACCCTCCCCCTCGAACACATGCCCAAGATGCGACCCGCACCGCGCGCACCGCACCTCCGTGCGCAGCATCCCGTGCGACCGGTCCTCGATCAGTTCGACCGCGTCGGTGTCCTTCGGGTCGTAGAAGGAGGGCCAGCCGCAGTGGGACTCGAACTTCGTGGTGGAGGTGAACAGTTCGGCGCCGCAGGCGCGGCAGGAGTAGACGCCCTCCGTCTTGGTGTTGGTGTACTCACCGGTGAAGGCGGGCTCGGTGCCGGCCTGGCGCAGCACGGCGTACTCGGCCGGGGTCAGCTCCGTGCGCCACTGCTCTTCCGGCTTTTCGACGTCGTACGACATGAAGCTCAGCCCCTCACTTCGACAGGCGGTCCAGGATCTGCGGGCCCAGGTCCGTCACGTCACCCGCGCCCATGGTGAGAACGAGATCACCCGGCTTCGCCATTCCCGCGACGAGTGCGGGGACGTCCGCCTTGTCGTGGACCGGCGTCACGTCCGCGTCCGCGGCGCGGGCCGCGTCGATGATCAGGTCGCTGGTGATGCCGGGGATCGGGTCCTCGCGGGCCGGGTAGATGTCCAGGACCAGCGAGGCGTCCGCGAGGGACAGGGCCTGGCCCATCTCCTTGCCCAGCTCCTGGGTGCGGGAGAAGAGGTGGGGCTGGAAGACCACCAGGATGCGCGCGTCGCCGGCCGCCGCCCGCATCGCCTCCAGGTCCGCCGTCATCTCGGTCGGGTGGTGGGCGTAGGAGTCGATGACCTGGACGCCGGCGACCTCGCCCTTGAGCTGGAGGCGCCGCTTCACGCCCGTGTACGCCGCCAACGCCGGCGCCAGCCCGTCCGCCGGGATGCCGAGCGCCACGCCCGCCGCGAGGGCGGCGACCGCGTTGTGGGCGTAGTGGCGGCCGGGGACGGAGACCGTGAAGACCAGTTCCGTCCCGTCCAGCAGGACCTTGACCTCGCTCTTCAGGCCCTGCGCCACGACCGACAGGACCCGTACGTCGGCGTCCTCGGCCTCGCCGTACGTCACCGTCCGCACCGAGCCCGCCAGGCGCCGGGTCAGCTCCCGCGCGCCCTCGTGGTCGGCGTTGATCACCAGCGTGCCGCCGGGGACGATCTTTCCGGCGAAGGTCTCGAAGGACTCGTAGATCTCTTCCATCGACGCGTAGTTCGCGTGGTGGTCGAGCTCCACGTTGAGGACGATCGCGACCTCGGGGGCGTACTTGTGGAAGCTGCGGTCCGATTCATCCGCCTCGGCGACGAAGATCTCGCCCTCGCCGTGCAGCGCGTTCGAGCCGGGGGCGTCGAGGTCGCCGCCGATGGCGTACGACGGGTTCAGGCCCAGCTCGCTCAGGGAGACCGCCAGCATCGACGTCGTGGTCGTCTTGCCGTGCGTGCCCGCGACCGCGATCGGGCGCAGGCCCTCCATCAGGGCCGCGAGGGCGTCCGAACGGTGCACCACCGGGATGCCGAGCTCCGCCGCGCGGGCCAGCTCGGGGTTGTCCTGGCGGATCGCCGACGACACGACCACACAGCTCGCGTCGTCGGCGAGGTGCTCCGCCGCGTGCCCGATGTGCACGGTCGCGCCCAGCGCCCGCAGCGCCTCGGCGGTCGCGGACTCCTTGGCGTCGCTGCCCGCCACCTTCGCCCCGCGCTGCGCGAGGATCTTCGCGATCCCCGACATCCCGGCGCCGCCGATGCCGATGAAGTGCGGTCGGTCCATGGCGGTGGGAAGGGTGCCGGGTGCCACGTTGATGTCTCCCTGTGCGTACAGATACGGCGGACGTTCAGGCGCCCCAGCCTATCCATTGCGTCGCAATGCCCTACGCAGCACAGTGGGCGGCTCTCACGCCTTGCTGTGCGAGAACAGCTTCAGCACCGGCACCCCCACCTTGTGCCGCGCCCGCGACGCCCAGTCCCGGTGGAAGAACTCCTCCACGTAGTGCGGATCGGTCAGCACGATCACCTCGTCGGCCTTGATCTCGTCCACCACCGCCTTCAGCGCGTCCAGCGGGTGGTCCTCGATCAACCGCCCCTCCGCCGCGCTCCCGGAGACCCTCAGCGCCTGGAGGGACACCTCCAGCGCCCGCTCCCCGAAGTCCTTCGCCGCGGCGCCTTCGGGAACCTCCCGTTCCCGCGCCGCCTCGTCCAGTTCGCCCAGCGCCACGTCGTCGATGGCCCTCAGCAGCCGGTCGGCCTGGTCGCCACGCGGTTGGAGGAGCACATGGAACGCGACCTGCTCGTCCCCGTGCAAGGTCGTGACGAACTCCACGTCGGCGGAGGTCAGGGCCTTCTCGATCATCAAAACGCTTGTGAACACCGCGCGCGCCCCTTCTGCGGAAACCATCCTGCCCCGCGATCTCACGGGGACTGCGAGATTCAGTGTGCCCGTCGGAAGCTAAACGGAACGGTTGATTCCGCCGTTTTCGGGACCGGCGGTACCAGTGATCGAATTTCAAGTCCGCTGGTAGCGGCCGAAGAGAAACCCCTCCTCCTCCAGTAGGGACACCAGTGCGAACCGTTGCGGAACCGCGACGGAAGGACCGCCCGCGATCCGCTGGGCGTCGCCCACGGTGAGCATCGGGGCGACGGTCAGACAGAGCTCGTCCAGTACCCCGGCGGCCACGAACTGACCCAGGAGGCGTGGACCGCCCTCGGTCAGCAGCCGGGTGAAGCCGAGGTCGGCCAGCGCCTGCACGGCCCGGGCGGGCTCCACCCCCATCCCGTCACCGGCGGTGATCACCCGGGCGCCGGCCTTCTCGGCGGCGGCCTTCCGGTCGGGCGCGGCGGCCGCGCCGGTCAGGATCAGGGTGGGGACGAGCGGGGAGGTGAAGAGCGGAAGCGAGAAGTCGAGGTCGAGGCTCGCGCTGACGATCGCGATCGCCGGTGCCGCCGACTGCCCGGCCGCCTCCCTGGCCTCCGCGAACTCCGCACGCGCGCGTGCGGGGCGGTATCCCTCCTGGCGTACCGTTTCCGCACCTACGACGATCACGTCCGCCAGCCCCCGCAGGGTGCCGAAGATCCGCATGTCGGCCGCGTTGGAGATGGGCTGTGACTTGCCGTCGTGCTGGGCGGCCCCGTCGAGCGTGGACACCATGTTGGCCCGCAGCCAGGGCACCCGGGGGCCCTCGGCGGGGGCCGCGACCGAGTCGGGGTAGGCGTAGGCGGCGGCCAGCTCGGCGAGACTCCACTCACGGCCGGCGAAACCGCCCTCTTGAGCAGCTTCACCCCCCTCACCGGCACCCCCCGCCCCCACATCCCCGGCCCCACCGCCGGAGGCCGTCATCACTGTCTGGTCGGTCACAGGGAACAGGCGTCGCATGTCGTGCAGTCTGGCACGGCGCCGGGGCCTGTCCGGCGGACCAGACCGGTAGGTCGCGGGCCCCGCCACGCCCACCTGCGGCGTTGCCGTCGGTCCCCGACGCTCCGCGTCGACTCCCTCCACCGCCTTGCATCTGGCCGCACCGGACCCCGCTCACCGGTGTCAAGGGGGCGCCGCCAACCCGGACCGGCCAGGTCCGCCGGACAGGCCCTAGCATGGGGAACCGTGTCGTCCTCCACCGCCGCCTCCGGGATCAGCCCGATAGCAGACGCGGCCCCCGTGTCCCTGTGCGCTCGCGAGCCGCACGTCCCCGCCGACCGTCTGGTCGCCGAGATGGTGCCGCCGCCGCGCTTCGACTCGGTCCGCTTCAGCACGTACATACCGGACCCGAACCAGCCCAGCCAGTTCGAGGCCGTCAAGGTCCTCGAAGGCTTCGCGGGCGGGCTCGGCGGCGCGCACGCCATCGCCGGCGGCAAGCGCGGCTTCTTCGGATTCGGCAAGGGCAAGAACAAGGACAAGGCCCCCGCCGGCCCCCGCGGCGTCTACCTCGACGGCGGTTACGGCGTCGGCAAGACCCACCTGCTCGCCTCCCTCTGGCACGCCACCCCGGCCGAGCCCTCCCTCAAGGCCTTCGGCACGTTCGTCGAGCTGACCAACCTGGTGGGCGCCCTCGGCTTCCAGCAGACCGTCCAGACGCTCTCGAACCACCGCCTCCTGTGCATCGACGAGTTCGAACTCGACGACCCGGGCGACACCGTCCTCGTCTCCAGCCTGCTCCGCAAGCTCGTGGACGCGGGTGTCGCCCTCGCCGCCACCTCCAACACCCTCCCCGGCAAGCTCGGCGAGGGCCGCTTCGCGGCGGTCGACTTCCTGCGCGAGATCCAGGGCCTGAGCGCCCACTTCCGCACCCTGCGCATCGACGGCGAGGACTACCGCCACCGCGGCCTGCCCGAGGCACCGGCGCCGTACTCCGAGGAACAGGTCACGAAGACGGCGTACGCCACCCCGGGCGCCTCGCTCGACGGCTTCCCGCAGCTCCTCGACCACCTCGCCCGGGTCCACCCCAGCCGTTACGGAGCGTTGACCGATGGCCTGAAGGCGGTGTGTCTGACCGAGGTGCAGCCGGTCCCGGACCAGTCGACCGCGCTGCGGCTCGTCGTCCTCGCGGACCGGCTCTACGACCGTGAGGTCCCGGTGCTGGCCTCCGGGCTGCCGTTCGACCAGCTGTTCAGCGAGGACATGCTCAACGGCGGGTACCGCAAGAAGTACTTCCGGGCGATCTCCCGGCTCACCGCGCTGGCCCGCGACGGCAAGCGGCTCGTCGAGTCCGCCTAGCTTCGCGAAACCCCCCAGGTCAAGGGCCAGTTCGCGCCACGCCACCTACGCTTTTCAGGCTCTCTTCAGCTCGAAACGCTAAGTTAACCCTGCAAACAACTTTGCAGGGTTAACGTGTTTCTTGACCAGCCATTGACCAAGGCTTGGTCTGCGCGTGAGTCATGAACCGTCGGAAGGGGGGCGCATGTTTCGAGGTACGAGAGCACCGACCGTGCTTCCGCCTCGCACCACCGCCCCGGTCACCCCTTCGCCGTTCACTCCCACGGATCCGTTCGCAACCGCGCACACGATCCGTGAGGCTTCACCCAAAGCTCGGTCCCATTCCCGGTCCCCGTCTCAGCGGAAACCGAGAGTCTAGGCAGCCCGTTCCCGGCGACCCCGAGGTCTTCCGTCGCCGCGCAACCGGAACCGGCTGCCGTCCCCCCACCTGTCATGTACGTCCGACGCGCCGCCGTGGCGCGCCAGGAGGAGTCACCACATGCAGCCCCTCATCGACAACGCCCGCCTGTTCGGACAGCGCCCTGAGGAGTTCGCCAAGCTCGCAGAAGGCCAATCCCCGCAGGTCCTGTTCATCACCTGCTCCGACTCCAGGGTCGTCCCGGCCCTGATCACGGGCGCCCGTCCCGGCGAGCTCTTCGAGCTGCGCACCGCGGGCAACATCGTCCCCCCGTACGCCTCCGAGCACCCCACCAGCGAGGCGGCCACCATCGAGTACGCCGTCGAGGTCCTCGGCGTCAGCGACATCGTGGTCTGCGGCCACTCGCACTGCGGCGCCGTCGGCGCCCTGGTGCGCGGCGACGACCTCGACGCCGTACCCGCCGTACGCGACTGGCTCACCCGTGCCGAGCCGCGCCCGGCGGGGGCGGCCGAGGACCCCGCCGTCGCCGACGGTGTGCAGAGCCATGTCCTGGCCCAGGTCCTGCGCCTGCGCTCCTACCCGTTCATCGAGCAGAAGCTGACAGCACGTCAACTCACTCTGCGGGCCTGGTACTACGAGGTCCACACCGGGGCCGTCCGTGAACACCGCGCGGACACCGACGCGTTCGAGGCCCTGTGACCGCCATGATGACCACATACCCTCATCTGCGGCGGGACTTCGCCGCCTCCCTGGTCGTCTTCCTGGTCGCGCTGCCGCTGTGCGTGGGCGTGGCCGTCGCCTCCGGTGTCCCGGCCGAACTCGGTCTGGTCACCGGCATCGTGGGCGGCATCGTCACCGGTCTCATGCGCGGCAGCAGCCTTCAGGTCTCCGGGCCCGCGGCCGGTATGACCGTGCTGGTCTTCGAGGCGGTGCAGGAGTTCGGGCTGCCCGTCCTCGGCGTGATCGTGCTGGCCACCGGCGCGCTCCAGATCCTCATGGGCACCCTGAAGCTGGGCCGCTGGTTCCGGGCCATCTCGGTCTCGGTCGTCGAGGGCATGCTGGCCGGCATCGGGCTCGTCCTGATCGCCGGACAGCTGTACGCGATGGCGGATGCCAAGGCGCCCGCCTCGGGGCTCGGCAAGATAGCCGGGCTGCCCGGCGCGCTCGTGGACGCCGTCGGGAACACCGCGGCGCTGGCCTCGCTCGGCCTCGGCGCCGGTACCGTCGCCGTGCTGGTGCTGTGGAAGCGGATGCCGGCGGCGGTGCGTACCGTGCCCGGTCCGCTCGCCGCGGTCGGTCTGGCCACGCTGGCGGCGCTGGCGTTCTCGATGCCGGTGGCCACCGTCGAGGTGCAGGGGCTGCTGGGCTCCATCCAGCCGCCGTCGTTCACCGCCTTCGGCGAACTCGCGAACGTCGGCGTCCTCGCCACGATCCTCGCGTTCACCCTGATCGCGTCCGCCGAGTCGCTGTTCAGCGCGGCGGCCGTGGACCGGCTGCACGACGGGCCGCGCACCGAGTACGACAAGGAGCTGGTCGCACAGGGCGCGGGCAACGCGCTGTGCGGTGTGCTCGGCGCGCTGCCGATGACCGCGGTGATCGTGCGCAGCGCGGCCAACGTACAGGCGGGCGCCCGCACCAAGGCGTCCCGCGTGATGCACGGCGTATGGCTGCTGCTGTTCGCGGCGCTGCTGCCGGGCGTCCTCGCCTACATCCCGATCCCGGCGCTGGCGGGCATCCTCGTCTACTCCGGCGCCAAGCTGATCCCCGTACGGGAGATCGTGTCGCTGTGGCGCGAGCACCGCGGCGAGGCGCTGATCCTCATGGTCACGGCCGTGTCGATCGTCGCGGTCAGCATGTTCGAGGGCGTGCTCATCGGTCTCGCGCTGGCGGTGGCCAAGACCGCCTGGGAGGCCTCTCACCTCAAGCTGGAGGTGGTGGACAAGGGCGCGGGTCCGGTGCAGGCGTATCTGTCGGGCAACGCGACCTTCCTGCGGCTGCCGAAGATCCTCGACAGTCTGGAGGCGCTGCCCCAGGACCGCCCGGTGGAGCTGGACCTCTCCGGACTGCACCACCTCGACCACGCCTGCCGCACGGCCCTGGAGAACTGGGCCGAGCGACACAGCGCGGTCGGCACGGAACCGGTGCGGGTCACCGCGCCGTAGCGCACCCCGGGAAAGCCCGGTGCCTGGCCTCACGCCAGGCACCGGGCATATCGTTGCAGGAGCGGATGAAAGCCCTCCGGAAGAGGGGGTGGGTCATGCTCCAGGAACTGCTCACCGCGGCCGTGGCGGCCGGTGCCGCCGGGGCGGTCTACGTCGCCGCCGGGGCCCGGGTCGTCAAGCAGTACGAGCGCGGGGTGGTCTTCCGGCTCGGACGGCTGGTGAACGACGTACGGAATCCCGGGTTCGCGATGGTGGTCCCGTTCGTGGACCGGATGCACAAGGTCAACATGCAGATCGTCACGCTGCCGGTCCCCGCCCAGGAGGGCATCACCCGGGACAACGTGACGGTGCGCGTGGACGCGGTCGTCTACTTCCGGGTGGTCGACGCGGCGAGCGCGCTGGTGAAGGTCGAGGACTACAAGTTCGCGGTCTCCCAGATGGCCCAGACCTCGCTTCGGTCCATCATCGGCAAGAGCGAGCTGGACGATCTGCTGTCCAACCGCGAGAAGCTCAACGAGGGCCTGGAACTGATGATCGACAGCCCGGCGGTCGGCTGGGGTGTGCAGGTCGACCGGGTCGAGATCAAGGACGTGTCCCTGCCCGAGACCATGAAGCGCTCCATGGCCCGGCAGGCGGAGGCGGACCGCGAGCGTCGCGCCCGCATCATCAACGCCGACGCCGAGCTCCAGGCGTCGAAGAAGCTCGCCGAGGCGGCCGCGCAGATGTCCGAGCAGCCCGCCGCGCTCCAGCTGCGGCTGCTCCAGACGGTGGTGGCGGTGGCCGCCGAGAAGAACTCCACCCTTGTCCTGCCCTTCCCGGTGGAGCTGCTGCGCTTCCTGGAGAAGGCCCAGCAGGGGCCGGCCGACAAGTGACACGTGCTACGCGCGTGGTTCCCGCAGCCCGACCCAGGTGATAGACACAGCGGCGTCACATCCTGTCCGCCAGCAGGAAGGTTGCTGCTCCATGTCCGCAACACGACGTCAGATCCTTGCCCGCTCCGGTGCCTTGGGGGCGGGCATCGCCTTCACCGGCGCCCTCTCCGAGCTGTTCGCCGGCACCGCCGCCGCGAGCCAGAACCTCGGCCACACGGGCTATGGTCCGCTCGTCCCCGACCCGGAGGGCCTGCTCGATCTGCCGGAAGGTTTCCGCTACCGGGTCCTCTCCCGCGAGGGCGACCAGCTCCGCTCCGGCGAGGGCAAGGTGCCCTCCAACCACGACGGCATGTCGGCCTTCACCGGCAGACACGGCCGCACCCACCTGGTCCGCAACCACGAGAACCGGGTCACCGCGGCCCTCGCGGTCCCGACGATCGACGGCCTCACCTACGACCCGATGGGCAAGGGCGGCTGTACGGCGCTGACCCTGGACTCCCGCAACAACGTCCTGTCGGAGCGGGTCGCCATCGCCGGTACGGCCGTCAACTGCGCGGGCGGACCCACCCCTTGGGGCACCTGGCTGACCTGCGAGGAGACCGAGGACAGGGCCGGTACCAACGGCTACACCAAGGACCACGGCTTCATCTTCGAGGTCGACGGCGCCGACCCGCGCCGCTCGGGCGCGGTGCCGCTGACCGCGATGGGCCGCTTCCAGCACGAGGCGATCGCCGTCGACCCCGGACGCGGCATCGTCTACGAGACCGAGGACGCCTTCCTCAAGCCGTTCGGCCTCTTCTACCGCTTCCTGCCCGAGAAGCCGCTGGGCGGCCTGGGTTCACTGCGCGCGGGCGGCCGGCTCCAGGCGATGCGCGTGCCCGGCGTACCCGACCTGTCCTCCATCCAGGAGACGGGCGCCTGCTTCGAGGGCGTCGAGTGGGTCGACGTACCGGATCCGCTCGCCGCCCAGACCCCCATCCGCCTCCAGGACTTCGGCCCGAAGGGCATCACGCACGCGCAGAAGCTGGAGGGCTGCTACTGGGGCGGCCGGTGCGTGTACTTCGTCTCCTCCTTCGCGCACAGCGCGGAGGGCTCGGCCGCCGACCACTACGGGCAGATCTGGCGGTACGACCCCTCGGCCCGCCGCCTCACCCTGGTGATCGTGTTCGGCCCGGACACCGACGTCCAGCTCCCCGGCGAGTCCCCCGACAACATCTGCCTCGCCCCCAGCGGCGGCCTCATGGTCTGCGAGGACGGCAACGGCGCCCAGCACGTGTTCGGCGTGACGCGCCGCGGCGAGGTGTACGCGATGGCC
>JABFXD010000800.1 GCA_013361925.1 Streptomyces sp.
CACCTGGCCCGGTCGACGGCCCGCTCCCCCCGAAGCCGCCGACCGGGCTGGTCCTCAACCGCGCGCGCACGGGCTGCGGGAGTAACCCGGCGTCCGACGCGGGAGGCTGCATCAGCCATGGGTGGGTGGACCACAGGCCGGGGGCTGGGGCCTTCTGGGGAAGACTCTAGAACGTATGAGCGCCCCGGCCTAGAGGGAGATTGACGCCAAGTCAGAGGCTGACGGCGCTCTGTCATCCGGCCAGGTCGTACGGGGTGCTAGGTCCTCCCGCCGGGGGATCCGCCGTCCGCCGCACGCAACGCGGCGTCGTCCACGGCCCGGTCGATGACAGCGCTTGCCACCTGGTCGAGGGGAAGGCGGTTCCGGCGCGCGAACCGGCGCAGGGCCACGAACGCGTCGTCGGCCCGCACACCCCAGCGCTCGGCGAGCATGCCCTTGGCCTGCTCGATCCGCACCCGGCTGGAGAGCGCCTCCTGCAACTGCGCGGACAGGGTGCGGTACCGCGTGAACGCGCGATGGTTCTGGAGCCCGACGGCGGCGGCGTCGGCGAGCGCCTGGGCCACCAGCACCTCCGCCGCGAAGGCGGGTGTCCCGTCGGCGGCCGGCGGGGCGGGCGGGGGAGGCCGGTCCGGCAGCGTCGGCACGAACACGTTGAGCACGCCGAACAGCGTCTCGTGGCGGCGTAAGGGGACCGCGAAGGTCGCGACGATGTCATGGCGCAGCGCCCGCTCGGTGAACTCGGGCCAGCGGGCGGCCGCGTGGGCCACCCGGATGGAGACGGGCTGCACCGGCTCGCCGGACTCGTAGCTGTCCAGGCAGGGCCCGCCGGTGTGCTGCGACTGGAGCAGCTCCAGCGCCACCTCCCGCCGACGGCTGCTCGCGGCGAAGGACACCGCCCGCCCGGCGTCGACCAGCATGACCCCCGCGGTCCCCGCGGCCAGCAGCTCCACGCAGTGGTCGGACACACGTTGCAGATGGTTCCCGGCGTCGAAGCCGTCGGCGAGGGTGTCGGCCGCCTCCACCAGCGCCGCCGCCAGCCGGAGTTCCCGGGTGGTGTGGTGCATGTGCGCGCACTCCCTTCCCCTCCCGGCCCGCCCCCGTGAGCGCGCGCCTACCCCGACCATGGGCGCTGTAACAGCTCCCCGACAAGGCCCGGGCGATCTCGTGTGCCCCACGACACCTATGTCAGGATTGAGACTTGGACCAGTGCACCCGAGGGGGAGCTGCATGTACGGCATGAGGGGGGCCGGAGCGAGGACGTCCGCGATGGTGCTGGGGGCGGCGCTGCTGATCGCGGGATGCTCCTCGTCCGGGGACAAGGACGATCCGGAGGACAGCTCCGGCGCCCGGATCACTCAACAGCCCAAGGGCACCGACCCGTTCTGGGTCAACCCGGCCGGCAACGCGGCCCAGCAGGTCGCCGCGTACGAGAAGGCGGGCAAGAAGACCGACGCCGAACAGATCCGCAAGATCGCCGAGCAGCCGACCGGCGAGTGGATCGGCCCGGAGAACCCCGAGCAGGAGGCCCGCGGCTTCACCGAGGCCGCCGCGAAGGCGGACCGCACGGCCCTGCTGGTCCTCTACAACATCCCGCACCGCGACTGCGGCCAGTACTCCCAGGGCGGCGCCGCCGACGGCAACGCCTACCGGAGCTGGATCGACGGCGTGGCGGCCGGCATCGGCGACCGCCCGGCGACGGTGATCCTGGAGCCGGACGCGGTCCTGCACCTGGTCGACGGCTGTACCCAGGACGAGTTCCACGAGGAGCGCTACGACCTGCTCGGCGGCGCCATCGACAAGCTCAAGGCCCTGAAGAACACCAAGGTCTACCTCGACGCCGGCAACGCGGGATGGGGCCACCCGGACCAGATCTTCGAGCCGCTGAAGTGGGCGGGCGTGGAGCGCGCCGACGGCTTCTCGGTCAACGTCTCCAACTTCTACTCGACCGCCGACTCCATCGCCTACGGCAAGCAGCTCTCCGAGAAGGTCGGCGGCAAGCACTTCGTCATCGACACCAGCCGCAACGGCAACGGCCCCTACACCGAGGGCAAGGCCGACGAACGCTGGTGCAACCCACCCGGCCGCGCCCTCGGCGAGACCCCGACCACCAAGACGGCGGACGGACTGGTGGACGCCTACGTCTGGGTCAAGCGGCCGGGCGAGTCGGACGGCGAGTGCAAGGGCGGCCCGAAGGCCGGGGAGTGGTGGCCCGCCTACGCTCTCAAACTGGCCCAGGCATCAGGTACTTAGGGGCGCGGGGCTGTTAATCATGTGCGGCTCCGCCGCGTGCGCGCGACCAGCCACAGCGCTCCCGCACCCGTAAGCCAACCTGCGGGAGCGCTACGGCACCTTGACCCACTGCGCCTTGCTCGGCGTCCCCTGATCGTCATCGACGAACAGCATGTACCACCCCGACTGCACCAGGTTCTTGTTCTTCGGCACCGTCACCGTGATCTTGTCCCCGGACACCTTGTAGTCCAGCGCGAT
>JABFXD010000678.1 GCA_013361925.1 Streptomyces sp.
GAGCGGGGCCCCGTGCGCACACGGGGCCCCTCCTTGACTCTGCTTACTCGCCGAGCAGGCTCCGCACCCGCTCCTGCCCCACCGCCAGCAGCAGCGTGGGCAGCCGCGGACCCGTGTCACGGCCCACCAGCAGGTGGTACAGCAGCGCGAAGAACGTCCGCTGGGCCGTCTTGATCTCGGCCGGCAGCTCCTTGGGCGTGGCGTCGGCGGCGAACCCGGCCTGCACCTTCGGCACCCCGTACACCAGGTGCGTCAGCCCGTCGAGCGACCAGTTCTCCGCGAGGCCCGCCAGGAGCAGCCGCAGGGATTCCCGGGACGCCTCGTCGAGGGACTTCAGCAGCTCGGCGTCGGGCTCGTCGCGCACGATGGTCCGCTGGTCGGCGGGGACGTGCGTGTTGATCCAGGCCTCGGCCTTGTCGTACCGGGGCCGGACCTCGTCCAGGGACGCGGGCGGGTCCGACGGATCCAGCTCGCTCAGGATCCGCAGCGCCTGGTCCGCGTGCCCGGCGGTGATGTCGGCGACGGACGCGAGCGTCCGGTACGGCAGCGGACGCGCCGTCCGCGGCAGCTCGCCGCCCGCGGTCCGCACCGCACGCGAGTGCGCGGCGACGTCGGCGGGGAGAGCGGCCCCCTCCGCCACCTTGGCGTCGAGCTTGTCCCACTCGTCGTAGAGCCGCTGGATCTCCTGGTCGAAGGCGATCTTGAAGGACTGGTTGGGCCGGCGGCGGGCGTACAGCCAGCGCAGGATCTGCGGCTCCATGATCTGGAGCGCGTCACCGGGCGTCGGGACCCCGCCCCGCGACGACGACATCTTCGCCATCCCGGAGATCCCCACGAACGCGTACATCGGCCCGATGGGCTGCTTGCCGCCGAAGATCCCGACGATCTGCCCACCGACCTGGAAGGAGGACCCCGGAGACGAGTGGTCGACGCCACTCGGCTCGAAGACGACCCCCTCGTACGCCCACCGCATCGGCCAGTCGACCTTCCAGACCAGCTTGCCGCGGTTGAACTCGTTGAGCCGCACGGTCTCGGCGAAGCCGCACTCGTTGCAGGTGTACGACAGCTCGGTGGTGGCGTCGTCGTACGAGGTGACCGTCGTCAGGTCCTTCTCGCAGTTGCCGCAGAACGGCTTGTACGGGAAGTACCCGCCGGCGCCGGAGGACCCGTCGTCCTCACCGGCCGCCCCCGACCCCTCGGCGGCCTCCAGCTCGGCCTCGTCGAGAGGCTTCTGCTGCTGCTTCTTGGCGGGCGCCTTCTTCGTCCGGTACTGGGCGAGGATCGCGTCGATGTCCGCGCGGTGCTTCATGGCGTGCAGGATCTGCTCGCGATACGTCCCCGCGGTGTACTGCGCGGTCTGGCTGATGCCGTCGAACTCGACGCCCAGCTCGGCGAGCGCGGCGACCATGGCGGCCTTGAAGTGCTCGGCCCAGTTCGGGTACGACGAGCCCTTCGGCGCCGGCACGGAGGTCAGCGGCTTGCCGATGTGCTCGGCCCAGGACTCGTCGACCCCGGCGATGCCCTGGGGCACCTTGCGGTACCGGTCGTAGTCGTCCCACGAGATCAGGTGCCGAACCTGGAGCCCGCGCCGACGGATCTCGTCGGCGACGAGATGCGGGGTCATGACCTCACGCAGGTTCCCCAGGTGGATCGGCCCCGAGGGTGACAGCCCGGACGCGACGACGACCGGTTTGCCCGGGGCCCGACGCTCCGACTCCTCGATGACCTCATCCGCGAAACGGGAGACCCAGTCGGTGGTCTCGGTGCTCTGAGCCACGGGGCACGTCCTTCTTTCTCCAGGGCAGCCGCACGGTCAACGGCTGGCGCCACCATTGTCCCAGGTAGGTCGGCAAGCACGAAAACGCCTTTCCACGGACGCGCCCCAAAGGCGGCGCAGGCGCCTGTAGGGGCGCGGGGAACTGCGCGACCAGCCCCCACGGCCCCGCAGCCAAAAAATCGCTACACCCCCCATGGGATACTGACGGGGTCTATAAAACCCACGAGGAGAACGGCTCCCACCCCATGGCCCCGGTCACGCCCCTCAGCGCCTCCGTCGAACAGCAGCTCACGTCCGCAATCTCCGCCACTCTGCCGGAGGCCGACGTCGACCCCTTGCTCCGACGCAGCGACCGGGCCGACTACCAGGCGAACGGCATCCTCGCCCTCGCCAAGAAGGCCAAGGCCAACCCCCGGGAGCTGGCCACCCAGGTCGTCGCGCACATCACCACCGGCGACCTGATCAAGGACGTCGAGGTCTCCGGCCCCGGCTTCCTCAACATCACGATCTCCGACCAGGCGATCACGCAGACCCTCGCGGCCCGTGCCGCCGACGGCGACCGTCTCGGCGTCCCCCTCAAGGACCAGCCCGGTGTCTCGGTCATCGACTACGCCCAGCCGAACGTGGCCAAGGAGATGCACGTCGGCCACCTGCGCTCCGCGGTGATCGGCGACGCCCTGCGCGGCATGCTCGACTTCACCGGCGAG
>JABFXD010000845.1 GCA_013361925.1 Streptomyces sp.
TCGACCGGGCCATCGCGTACCGGATCGTGCAGACGCTGGAGGAGCACGCGCTGGTGTCCCGGCAGGGCAAGCGGGTGCGGCTCGGCGCCGGTGCCGCCACGCTGGCCGGGCGGTTCCGGCAGCAGCTGGTGCTGCTGGCCCAGCCGGTGTTGCAGGAGCTCGCGGACGCCACCGGCGCCTCCGCTTTTCTGACCCTGGCGCACGGCGCGCGGGAGTGCGTGCCCGTCGCGGGTGCGGAGCCGGCCGTCCAGCACGGTCCCATGCGGGTGGGCTACCGCATCGGCGTCCGGCATCCGCTGGAGCGGGGGGCGAACGGCGTCGCCATCCTCGCGCTCCAGCCGCCCTCGCCGGACGACTCCGAGGACATCGCCCGGGCGCGGGAACGGGGCTACAGCGTCACCTCGGGCCAACTCCAGCAGGGCGCCACCGGGATCGCGGCGGGGTTCGAGGTGCCGGGCGCGGCGGGCGCGTCCGTCGGCGTGGTGGCCATGCACGAGTTCGACGTCGAGTCGGTCGCCGCGCGGGTACGGGAGTCGGCCGCGCGACTGGCGTCGCTCAGCGACGCCTGACGTCCAATCCTCGACTGGGCATTCTGTACAGGAGAAATGGCCTGGCGGAGGGCAAACTGAGCAGCTTGAACAGCTCAGAACGTCACTCTTGTGCAGGTGAGGGGACCCGGTGTGTCCTACCGCCACGCGCTGGAGGCACGCACACCGAAAGGGATGACGTATGAGCATCGAACAGACCCTCACGAGCCAGGAGCGACTGGCGGAGCTCGACCTTCAGCAGCTCAAGCAGCTGGTCGGGCTCGTCGAGTACGACGCCGAGGGCGACCCGTTCCCGGTGACCGGGTGGGACGCGGTGGTCTGGTCGGTGGGCAACGCGACGCAGGCCGCGCTGTACTTCCAGGTGGTCTTCGGCATGGAACTGATCGCCTACTCCGGCCCGGAGACCGGCAACCGTGACCATCACGCGTACGTGCTGCGCTCCGGAGCGATCCGTTTCGTGCTCAAGGGCGGCGTCGACCCGGACAGCCCGCTGCTCGACCACCACCGTCGCCACGGTGACGGTGTCATCGACATCGCTCTTGAGGTGCCGGACGTCGACCGGTGCATCAAGCACGCCCGCGCCGAGGGCGCGACCGTCCTCGAGGAGCCGCACGACGTCACCGACGAGCACGGCACCGTGCGGATCGGGGCCATCGCCACGTACGGCGAGACCCGCCACACCCTGGTGGACCGCTCCCGCTACACCGGCCCCTACCTGCCCGGCTACGTCGCCCGGACCTCCGGCTACGTCAAGCCCGAGGACGAGCCCAAGCGCGTCTTCCAGGCGCTCGACCACGTCGTGGGCAACGTCGAACTCGGCGACATGGACGAGTGGGTCGACTTCTACAACCGCGTCATGGGCTTCACCAACATGGCCGAGTTCGTCGGCGACGACATCGCCACCGAGTACTCGGCGCTCATGAGCAAGGTCGTCGCCAGCGGAAACCACCGCGTGAAGTTCCCGCTCAACGAGCCGGCGGTCGGCAAGAAGCGTTCGCAGATCGACGAGTACCTCGACTTCTACCGCAGCCCCGGCGCCCAGCACCTCGCCCTCGCCACCAACGACATCCTCAGGACCGTCGACATCCTGCGGTCCAAGGGCATCGAGTTCCTCGCCACGCCGGAGAGCTACTACACCGACCCCGAGCTGCGCGCCCGCATCGGCGAGGTCCGCGTGCCCATCGAGGAACTGGCCTCGCGCGGCATCCTCGTCGACCGTGACGAGGACGGCTACCTGCTGCAGATCTTCACCAAGCCGATCGGTGACCGGCCCACGGTGTTCTTCGAGTTCATCGAGCGGCACGGCTCGCTGGGCTTCGGAAAGGGCAACTTCCAGGCCCTGTTCGAGGCGATCGAGCGCGAGCAGGAGAAGCGCGGCAACTTCTAGGACCGCCTGAACGGAGCCGTGATCGCGTGGGTGCGATCACGGCCCCTACGGAGTCGGTACGGCCTCATGACCTGACGTGACCTGCTCGCCGGCAGGGGACATCTCGGCGGCCTTCCACTGCCGCAGCAGGGCGTTGACGGCCTGGCGGCCCGCGCGGTTGGCGCCGACGGTGGACTGGGACGGCCCGAACCCGACGAGGTGGACGCGCGGTTCACCGGCCACCTGGGTGCCGTTCATGCTGATCCCGCCGTGTTCGTTGCGCAGTCGCAGCGGGTCCAGGTGGGCCAGCGCGGCCTTGAAGCCGGTGGCCCACAGGATCGCGCCGAGCGGCGTGAAGGAACCGTCCGCCTCACGGACGCCGCCGGGTTCGATCGCCGTGAACATGGGGCGGCGCTCCAGGACCCCGCGCTCCTTCGCCGCCAGGGCGTACGGGGTCCAGCCCAGGCCGGTGTAGGAGACGACGCTTCCGGTGGGCCTGCCCGCCTCCACGTCGGCGGTGACCCTGGCGATGATCTGGCGGCCCTCGACCTCGGGGTTGAA
>JABFXD010000284.1 GCA_013361925.1 Streptomyces sp.
AGTTCGCCGTCCCGCCAGTCGCCCTCGCCCGCCACGACGGCGTACTCGAAGGTGTGGGACCAGCGTTGGAGCTGGAACCCCGAGCCGTCGGGGGTGGTGCGTCGGGGCGGGTCGACCCAGATGCCGGAGGGCCAGCCGGTGCAGGAGCGCATGAGGGACATGCAGAGGTCGCCGGAAGAGGTGACCACGCAGCCCGGCGTGCCCCGGTTGAGGACGGCGAAGCTGTGGCCGTCCCAGGCGTCGCCCGGCGGGAGGGCCTCGCTGCCGCCCGCCGCCGTGGCCGACACCGTGAAGTCGTCGAGGTCGGCGATGAGCGCGTTCACTGCCTTGGCGCCGTCTCCGGTGTCCGCGACCACCAGCAGCGGCAGCCGCTCCAGGTCCCGCAGATCCGCCCCCGGCACCCACTCCTCGCGCAGCGAGGCACGCGGCGCGACCCATACGGCCGCCACCCCCGACTCGCCCAGTCGGCGCCGGAGTTCGCGTCCGGCGGCCGGGTCCATGGCGAGGGCCTCGGCGACGACGGAGTTGTGGTCGGGGCCACCGACGGCGATGCGGAGGTCGGGGAGGTTGGAGTCGACCTCCAGATCGCCGTAGCGGGGGCCGCCCGCGATGGTCGAGGTGGCGGTCACGCCGGCGCGGACCAGGGCCGCCGCGAGGGGCGCCCCCAGCTCACCTGCCGCCTCCCAGTCGACGTACACCAACTCGGCGACGCCGAAGGCCCGTTGGCCGAGCAGGGTGCCGGAGTCGTCGTGCACCGCGACCCGCGCGGTGGAGCCGAGTCCGAACCAGGTGTTGGCCGGGTTGTCGAGCGTCCACGGGAAGCGTTCGCTGTCCACCTCCACGAACCCGAAACCGCGCCCGATCACCGCGTCCGCCACCTCGTGCACCGGCAGCCCGCCGCGCACGTCGGACGGCCAGCGCACCCGGATCAGCCGGTCGGCGCCGTCGTAGCCGTCGACGGTCGTGGAGAGGTCGAGCCGGTCGACGCCCTTCCACAGGGTCAGTCGCTGGGTGTAGCGGAAGAGGCCGAGGTCGGCGCGGACGGTGATGCGCTGTCCCGCCGCCGACTGCTCGACATCGATGTCAGCCGTGACGTCACGGCTCCGGGCGGCCGTGACACCGGTCGGGGTGAGATGCCAGGGGCCCTCACCGAAGCGCGGGTGCCGCGCGTACTCCTCCTGGACGACGAGTTCGTTGCCGATGTCACCGGGGCGCAGCAGCTCCCGGCCGCCCTGGCGCAGGCTGCTCACGCCGCCGCCGCGCGACGGGTCGACGGTCACCTCGTAGAACTCGTTGCGGATCGTCGTCCCCTCGCCGGGCGCCCATCCGGCCACCGAACCCTCGGCGAGCGGCAGTGCCTTGAGGCCGAGGCCCGGCACCTCCGGTACGACGACCCGGAGCTCGCCGTCCTCCTCGCGCACGGCGGGCAGCGGCAGACCGGTGTCGTCGAGCGGGACCATCCCGGGGTCGGCGACGGCCAGGACATCCTGTCGCTCGCGCGTGGCCGCGTTGAAGACCACCAGGTCATGTGTGGAACCCGGTAGTTGAGCGACCATGCGCGCCAACGCGTCCGTCGCGTCGGTGTGCACCGTCTCCGCCAGGTCGTACAACTCCCGCCAGCCGGTGAGCAGGTCGATGTACACCTGGTCCGACTCCGAGCCGGTGATCGCGTCGTGATGGGCGCCGTAGATCAGCTGCCGCCACGCCTTGTCCAGCGCAGCGTCCGGGTAGGGGTGCCCGGCGACGAGGGAGGCGAGGGTCGCCCAGGCCTCCGCGTCGGCGAGGCGTGTCTCGCCGTACCGCTGGGCCTGCTTGGTGTCGATGTAGGAGACGTCCTTGCCGGTGTAGACCGGGTTCATGTCCCGCGTCTGCGGCGAGGCCCGGCGCCCCTCCGCCGTCAACTCGGCCCGTACGGCGGCGAAGAA
This sequence comes from Streptomyces sp., assembly GCA_013361925.1. Lineage (GTDB taxonomy): Bacteria > Actinomycetota > Actinomycetes > Streptomycetales > Streptomycetaceae > Streptomyces. The sequence continues at coordinate 1,926 of JABFXD010000284.1, forward strand.
GTCGCGCGGGATCGCGCTGACGAACCGCGGCCAGACGTACCGCTCGTTCCAGTGCCGGTGGATGCCCATCACCCACCGGCACGGCGGCGCGTAGTCCCCACCCACCGGAAGCAGCACATTGCGCGTGAGCGCGACCTTCTTCAGACCCCGGAACAGCTTGAAGGCGGCCTGTTCTGCTTCCGGCAGGGTGGGAGCGTTGTCGATGGCCCAACCAGCGCCGTAGTGGTTGACCATGTAGGCGGTGAGGATCCCGCGCCCCGAGGGGGCGATCCAGTCGAACTCCGCCGGGAACTGCATACGTTGGGGATCGCGCGGCTCCTCGCCGAACACGGAGAGCGTCGGGCCCCACTGGTGGAACGGGCCGCGCGCCCAGGAACTCGACGTGATCCCGGCGTCCGCCATGAGCCCCGGGAACTGCGGGTCATGTCCGAACGCGTCCAGCTGCCAGGCGGTTTCGGGAGACGCCCCCATGACCCCGCGCTGGTATCCGTCGCCGTACAGCGCGTTGCGTACGGTCGCCTCGGCGCCGGTGAGGTTGGTGTTCGGC
>JABFXD010000711.1 GCA_013361925.1 Streptomyces sp.
TAGAGCGGCTTCTCCCGTCCGTCCCCGTCGATCGCGGCCCAACTCGTCACCGGCCAGCAGTCGTTGAGCTGCCAGACGACCGTGCCCGCACACACCGGCCAGTTCGACCGCCAGTGCTCGATCCCGGTGGCCACGGCCCGCGCCTGGTTGACCTGGGTGAGGTAGTGCCACCGGTCGAAGTCCCCCTCGGGCCAGGCGAAATGGCGCTCAAGGCCCCGCCGCAGCTTCCCGTTCCCGTCCTCCGCCTTCTGGTGGTGCAGCATCCCGGGGGAGTCCGCCGCGAGTTCCTCCCCCGGCAGCGCCCGCCGCAGCGTCGCGTGGGCGGGCGGCGCCTGCCAGCCGAACTCGGCCATGAACCGGGGCACTTCACGCCGGTACTCCGCGTAGTCCTCCCGGTTCCACACCTCCCAGGAGTGATGCGTCCCGTGCGCCGGATCGTTCGGATGGTGATCCCACGAACCGGACCACGGACTGCCCGCCGTATAGGGCCGCGTGGGATCCAACTCAGCCACCACGCGCGGCAGTACGCCCAGGTAGTACCCCTCGCCCCACGACTCCCCGGCCAGCCGCTCCTCCCACTGCCAGTCCCTGAACCCCCACAGGTTCTCGTTGTTGCCGTTCCACAGCACGAGCGAGGGATGCGGCATCAGCCGTACGACGTTCTCCCGCGCCTCGGCCTCCACCTCGCCCCGCAGCGGCTGCTCCTCCGGATAGGCGGCGCACGCGAACGGGAAGTCCTGCCAGACCAGCAGCCCCAACTCGTCGCAGACGTCGTAGAAGTCGGCGCTCTCGTAGACACCGCCGCCCCAGATCCGCACGAGGTCCACGCCCGCGTCGGCGGCTTGAGTGAGCCGCTCCCGGTAGCGCGCGCGGGTGATCCGGGACGGGAAGACGTCGTCCGGGATCCAGTTGACGCCCCGCGCGAAGAGCCGCTCCCCGTTCACGACGAACGTGAACCCGGTGCCGTGCTCGTCCGCGGACCGGTCCAGCTCGATGCTGCGGAACCCGATGCGCCGCCGCCACACGTCCAACGGCGAGGCCCCGTGCAGCAGCGTCAACTCCACGTCATAAAGCGGCTGTTCGCCGTACCCGCGCGGCCACCACAACAGCGGGTCGGGCACTTCGAGCCGTACGACCCCCCGTGTGCCGTCGATCGAGGCGCGCACCCGCTCCCCGGCGACCGTCGCCTCGACGGCCAGCGGAGCCTCGACCCGGGTCCGCTCGACCTCGACCGCCAACTCGACGACTCCCACACCCTCTTCGACCGTCACCAGCGGTCGCACCCGGGAGATCCGGGCCGTCGACCACTGCTCAAGCCGCACCGGCCGCCACATCCCGGCCGTCACCAGGGTCGGCCCCCAGTCCCAGCCGAAGGAGCAGGCCATCTTGCGGACGTACTGGAAGGGCTCGGCATAGGCGGCGGGCCGCTCGCCGAGCGCGCCGCGCACCGCCTCGGCCTCGGCGTACGCCGACCCGAACCGCACCGACAGCCGCCCCGACAGGCCGGTCACGTCGAAGCGGTAGGAGCGGTGCATGTTCCTCGTGCGCCCCAACAACCGCCCGTCCAGAACGACTTCGGCGACCGTGTCGAGCCCCTCGAAGACCAGGTCGGTCTGCTCGTGACCCGATCCGGGGCGCAGGTCGGTCTCGTAGGTCCAGTCCCGTCGCCCCACCCACGCCACCGCGGTCTCGTTCCGCCCGAGAAAGGGGTCCGGGATCACCCCGGCCGCCAGCAGGTCGGTGTGGACGCAGCCCGGCACGGAGGCGGGGAGGGCGTCCGCCGTGCCGTCGAAGGTTCGCAGGATCCATCCGTCGGTGAGCGGTGTGGCCTGAAGCATGTACGCACTCCCTAAACCGATCAAGTCCAGTACTGGGAACACTTTTTGGCATCGTTGGCGAGATACGGACTTTACCGGTTAAGAAAACGTTGTCAGAGTACCGAACCAGCCAACCCGCAAGTGCTCGTCCGTCCCGTGAACGTCCCGAGAACGGAGCTGATGCACATGAACCGCCGTCACATCCTGGCCCTGGCCGTGGGATCCGCCGTCCTGGCCGCCGGCTGCACCGGTACCGGAGGCACCTCGAAAGGCGCCGACGCCAAGGCGCCCGACGACCCGGCCAAGGTCACCGGCACCATCAAGGTCCTCACCGTGCGCACCGACCTGGTGCAGGACGGCACGATGGACAAGTACGCCGCCGAGTTCAACAAGATCTACCCGAAGGTCAAGGTCAAGTTCGAGGCCCTCACGAACTACGAGGCCGAGGTCAAGATCCGTATGAACACGGAGAACTACGGCGACGTCCTGATGATCCCCGGAGTGATCAAGAAGAGCGACTACCCCAAGTTCTTCGCCTCGCTCGGCACGGTCGCGGAGCGCAGCAAGAAGTACCGGTTCACCGACTACACCGCGGTGGACGGCAAGGTCTACGGCCAGACCGCCGACGGCGTGATGCCGGGCTTCCTCTACAACAAGCGGATCTGGCAGGAGGCCGGCGTCACCGACTGGCCCACCACCCCTGACGAGTTCGTGACCGCCCTCAAGGCCATCAAGTCCAAGACCGACGCGACCCCGTACTACACCAACTTCGCCGCCGGCTGGACCCTGACCTCCTGGACCTTCGTCAACGGCACGGTCCACTGCGACCCCCAGGCCACCACCAAGATCGCCGAGGGCGACCCCTGGGCCGAGGGCGCCGACCTGCGCGTCGGCGACACGCTCCTGTACGACATCGTCCACGAGGGACTCGTGGAGAAGGACCCGACCACCTCCAACTGGGAAGCCTCCAAGGGGCAGTTGGCCAAGGGGCAGATCGCCACGCAGTGGCTCGGCACCTGGGCGATCATCCAGTTCCAGGACGCCGCGAAGAAGGCCGGCGTGAACCCGGACGACATCGGCTTCATGCCCTTCCCGGCCCAGACCGACGGCAAGTTCTGCGCCACCGTGGGCCCGGACTACAACCAGGGCATCAACGTCCACTCGAAGCACAAGGAAGCCGCCCGCGCCTGGCTCGACTGGTTCACCGACAAGTCCGGCTACGCCGACGACAACCTGGCCATCTCGCCGCTCAAGGACGCGCCCATGCCGACCGTCCTGAAGCCGTACGAGGAGCAGGGCGTCAAGCTCATCGAGCTGGACGACAGCAAGGGCGCCGAGGTCAAGGCGATCGACACCGAGTCCGAAGTCGGCATCAACACCCCCGACTACCGGCAGGAGTTGGTCGACCTGGCCCGTGGCGCGAAGAAGGGCACGCTCGACGACTATCTGAAGAGCCTGGGCCAGAAGTGGACCGAGACCCAGAAGAACATGGGGTCCTGATGACGGACACCACCGCACGGGTGTCCGTCACGAAGGAGCCGGTACGGGACGCCCCGGTACCGGCTCCGGCCCCCCGTCGGGCCCGCGTGTGGCGCCAGTTGACCCCCTGGATCTTCCTGGTCGTCCCCCTCGCCCTCCTGATCACCTTCACCTACGCGCCGATCGTCAACATGGTCGCGTACAGCTTCACCGACTGGGACGGTGTGAGCCCCGAGCTGCACTACACGGGGCTGGAGAACTACACCGAACTGTTCACCCGCTCCGAGCTGTTCGAGGTCTTCTTCGTCAGCGGCTACTACCTGGTCGCCTCGGCGATCCAGATCGTCGCGGCCCTCTACTTCGCGACGGTCCTGAGCTTCAACGTCCGCTTCCGGAACTTCTTCAAGGGCGTGCTCTTCTTCCCGTACCTGGTCAACGGGGTGGCGATCGGCTTCGTCTTCCTCTACTTCTTCCAGGACGGCGGCACCCTCGACTCGGTCCTCGCCCTGTTCGGCTACCACTCCGACCACGCCTGGCTGGGCACGCCGTTCTCCGCCAACTCCTCGCTGGCCGCGGTCTCCGTCTGGCGCTATCTGGGGCTGAACTTCGTCCTGTTCCTCGGCGCGATCCAGTCGATCCCGGGGGAGTTGTACGAGGCGGCGGAACTGGACGGCGCCAACCGCTGGCACCAGTTCCGCCACATCATCGCGCCGGGCATCAAGCCGGTCCTGACCCTGACCGTCATCCTCTCGGTCTCGGGCTCGCTGTCCGCCTTCGAGATCCCGTACATCATGACGGGCGGCGCGACCGGCACGGAGACCTTTGTGATCCAGACGGTGAAGCTGGCCTTCCAGTTCAACAAGACGGGCCTGGCCTCGGCCGCCGCCCTGGTCCTGCTGCTGATCATCCTGCTGGTGACCTGGCTCCAGCGCAGGCTCGTCCCCGACGACAAGGTGGACCTGGTATGACCCGCCGAGCCGTGGCCCGCACGTTCGTCTACGCGTCGCTCATCCTCGCGACGCTCGTCGTCCTGCTCCCGCTGGGCGTGGTCTTCCTGACGTCCCTGAAGACGGACGAGGAGATGACGGGCGGCAGCGGGGCCCTGACCCTCCCCGACGACCCGCTGAACTTCCACAACTACGTGACCGCGTTCCAGGACGGCCGGATGCTCTCGGCCTTCGGCCACACGGCCTTCATCCTGGTGTTCGCCATCGCCGGCACGGTCCTGATCGGTTCGATGACGGCGTACGCGATCGACCGCTTCACGTTCCGCTTCAAGAAACTGGTCGTGGCCCTGTTCCTGCTGGCGGCCCTGGTCCCCGGCGTCACGACCCAGGTCGCGACCTTCCAGATCGTCAACGGCTTCGGCATGTTCGACACGCTCTGGGCGCCCATCACCCTCTACATGGGCACCGACATCGTCTCGATCTACATCTTCCTGCAGTTCGTGCGCTCGATCCCGGTCTCCCTGGACGAGTCGGCCCGCCTGGACGGCGCCAACGCCTTCACGATCTACCGAAAGATCATCTTCCCCCTCCTGAAACCGGCCATCGCCACGGTCGTGATCGTGAAGGGGATCACCGTCTACAACGACTTCTACATCCCGTTCCTCTACATGCCGTCCCAGGATCTTGGCGTGATCTCGACGTCCCTGTTCCGCTTCAAGGGCCCCTTCGGCGCCCACTGGGAGACGATCTCGGCAGGAGCGATAGTCGTCATCCTCCCCACCTTGATCGTCTTCCTGGCCCTACAGCGCTACATCTACAACGGCTTCACGAAGGGAGCGACCAGGTAAAGGCTTTCAGGGGCGCGGGGAACTGCGCGAGCAACCACGGACAACCCGCAGCCGCCCCACAGCCGAACCCCTGCGGCGTCTAGGCGGACAACGCACTCACCAGAACCGGCGCCACAAGCTCAACCTGCCAGGCCCGAGCCCCATGCCCGGCCAGCGCGTCCCCGACCGTCCCCGCATCGACCACCTTCGGCGGCTCCCAACAAACCCGCCGAACGGTATCGGGAGTAATCAGGTTCTCCTGAGGCATGTTGAGCCGCTCGGCCAAGGCGGAAACCCCGGCCCGAGCCGCAGACAGCCGAGCCGCAGCCGCAGGATCCTTGTCGGCCCACGCCCGCGGCGGCGGCGGCCCCGTCACCGGCTGCCCAGGCGCAGGCAACTGCGCCTCGGGCAGCGCCTTGGCCCGGTCCACGGCCGCCTGCCACTGCTCCAGCTGCCGCCGCCCCATCCGCTGCCCGAACCCGTTCAGCCCGGCCAGCACCTGCACACCGGTCGGCAGGGACAGCGCGGCCTCCACGATCGCCGCGTCCGACAGCACCTTGCCCGGGGACACGTCCCGCCGCTGGGCGATCCGGTCCCGCGTCTGCCACAGCTCCCGCACGACGGCCAGCTGCCGACGCCGGCGCACCTTGTGCATCCCGGACGTCCGCCGCCAGGGATCCTTGCGCGGCTCGGCGGGCGGCGCCGCCGCGATCGCGTCGAACTCCTGGCGCGCCCACTCCAGCTTCCCCTGCCGGTCCAGCTCCTTCTCCAGGGCGTCCCGCAGGTCGACCAGGAGTTCCACGTCCAGCGCGGCGTAGCGCAGCCACGGCTCGGGCAGCGGCCGGGTCGACCAGTCGACGGCGGAGTGGCCCTTCTCCAGTACGAAGCCCAGGACGCCCTCGACCATCGCGCCGAGCCCGACCCGGGGGAACCCGGCGAGGCGTCCGGCCAGCTCGGTGTCGAACAGCGAGGTCGGCACCATACCTATCTCGCGGAGGCAGGGAAGGTCCTGGGTGGCGGCGTGCAGCACCCACTCCACACCGGAGAGGGCCTCGCCGAGTCCCGACAGGTCGGGGCAGGCCACGGGGTCGATCAGCGCGCTGCCAGCGCCTTCGCGGCGGAGCTGGACGAGGTAGGCGCGCTGGCCGTAGCGGTAGCCGGAGGCGCGCTCGGCGTCGACGGCGACGGGGCCGGTCCCGGCGGCGAACGCGGCGATGACCTCGGCGAGCGCGGTCTCGTCCGCGACGACGGGCGGGATGCCCTCGCGCGGTTCCAGGAGCGGAATCGGCTCAGGGCCGGGTTCGGGACCGGCTTCGGGTCCCGGTTCAGGGTTCGGCGCCCCCGTAACAGAAGATCCGCCGTCGTCCGGAGGGGCGCCTCCGGTGGTTCGCAGTGAGCTGTCTGCTGCGGTGTCTTGGGCGTCGGTCACCTGTCAAGGGTATCCGTGTATGGACAGCGCCCGCCGACGGAACGTTCCGTCGACGGGCGCCTGAGGGTCGTAAACCAGTCAGTACCGCGAAAGGTCTGGTTCACGTCCGTGAACGATGAGGGCGGGGAACCCTCGGGGGGACCTCAGTGGATGATGCCGGTGCGCAGGGCCACCGCCACCATTCCGGCACGGTCGCCCGTGCCGAGCTTGCGGGCGATGCGGGCGAGGTGGCTCTTGACGGTCAGTGCGGACAGGCCCATCGAGACGCCGATGGCCTTGTTCGACTGGCCCTCCGCCACCAGTCGCAGTACCTCGACCTCACGGCCGGACAGTTCGCGGTAGCCGCCCGGGTGGCTCGGGGCACCCGGGGGGCGGCGGTGCATCCCGGCGGCGCGGGAGCCGATGGGGGCGGCGCCGGGTCGGGTGGGGAGCCCGACGTTGGTGCGGGTGCCGGTGACCACGTAGCCCTTCACTCCGCCCGCGAGGGCGTTGCGAACGGCGCCGATGTCGTCGGCGGCGGAAAGGGCGAGGCCGTTGGGCCAGCCTGCCGCGCGGGTCTCCGACAGAAGGGTCAGGCCGGAGCCGTCGGGCAGGTGGACGTCGGCGACGCAGATGTCGCGGGGGTTGCCGATGCGGGGACGAGCCTCCGCGACGGACGAGGCCTCGATGACATCGCGCACACCGAGCGCCCACAGGTGGCGGGTGACGGTGGAGCGGACGCGCGGGTCGGCCACGACCACCATCGCGGTGGGCTTGTTCGGGCGGTAGGCGACCAGGCTTGCGGGCTGCTCGAGGAGAACGGACACCAGGCCTCCTGGGGTGCGGGGACGACTTGGAAGGTCACAGTCGTCTTCGGCACCGAACCACGAGTCCTTTAGGAAATGATCACGATCTAGTGAGTAACAATTAGTGCAATTCGGACGTGTGGTCGATCGTTCGGTGAACGATTCAGTTCGTTCGACGGATCACTCTCGACTGAAAGTGGCCGTATCGACAAAGTGACGACAAAATTCCTGCGCTCGAAAAGGTGACACCGGGGGTGGACGTCAGCGTGACTGCGGACCGCGCCGCTGCGGCAGCGTCACCACCGACGCGTCGCCGGGCCCGGCCGGCGGCAGCCCCGCGACCTGCGCCAGCAGATCGCACCAGGCCGCCAGATGACCCGCCGTGTCCGGCACCCCGCCCAGACCCTCGCGAGGCGTCCAGGAGGCGCGGATCTCGATCTGCGAGGCCGAGGGGCGCTCGGCGAGACCGCCGAAGTAGTGGGAGCTGGCCCGGGTGACCGTGCCGCTCGGCTCCCCGCACGCCAGACCACGGGCCTGAAGCGCCCCGGTCAGCCACGACCAGCAGACGTCGGGCAGCAGCGGGTCGGCCGCCATCTCCGGCTCCAGCTCCGCGCGCACCAGCGTCACCAGCCGGAACGCACCCCGCCAGGCGTCGTGCCCGTCCGGGTCGTGCAGCAGCACCAGCCGGCCGTCGGCCAGGTCCTGGTCGCCGTCGACGACCGTCGCCTCCAGCGCGTACGCGAACGGCGCCAGCCGCTGCGGGGCGCGGGTCGGCTCCACCTCGATCTGCGGCCTGAGCCGCGCGGCCCTCAGCGCGTCGACGGCGGCCCGGAAGGGCAACGGAGCGTCGCTGCTCGTATCCCGGTCCCCCTCCTTCGCGTCGTCCATTCCGCCAGTGCCGTCCGACAGTCGTCCTTGAGCCGCAGCCATGCGGGAAGATTAAAGGGAAGCGGGGCCCGGTGCCGCCCTAGACACCCGGACAACGGGCGCCAGGTCACCGGCGACCCGGTACCGACGCCGGGCACTCGGCACCCGGGACGCCGTGCGAGACTTGCCGACGTGAGTGCTAATCAGACGCCGCCGTCCGCCACGTACGAATCCGCCTTCCTCAAGGCCTGCCGGCGCGAGCCCGTGCCGCACACGCCGGTGTGGTTCATGCGGCAGGCCGGGCGCTCACTGCCCGAGTACCGCAAGGTCCGCGAGGGCGTCCCGATGCTCGAGTCGTGCATGCGGCCCGAGCTGGTCACCGAGATCACCCTCCAGCCGGTGCGCCGGCACGGCGTGGACGCGGCGATCTACTTCAGCGACATCGTCGTCCCGCTCAAGGCCATCGGTATCGACCTCGACATCAAGCCCGGCGTCGGCCCGGTCGTCGAGAAGCCGATCCGCACCCGCGCCGACCTGGCCCAGCTGCGCGACCTCACCCCCGAGGACGTCTCCTACGTCACCGAGGCCATCGGCCTGCTGACCGCCGAGCTCGGCGCCACCCCGCTCATCGGTTTCGCCGGCGCGCCTTTCACCCTCGCGAGCTACCTCGTCGAGGGCGGTCCCTCGCGCACGTACGAGAACGCCAAGGCGATGATGTACGGCGACCCGGAGCTCTGGGCCGACCTGCTGGACCGGCTCGCCGACATCACGGCCGCGTTCCTGAAGGTGCAGATCGAGGCCGGCGCCTCCGCCGTCCAGCTCTTCGACTCCTGGGCCGGCGCGCTCGCCCCCGTCGACTACCGCCGCTCGGTGATGGCCGCCTCCGCGAAGGTGCTCGACGCCGTCGCCGGGTACGGCGTCCCGCGCATCCACTTCGGCGTCGGCACCGGCGAGCTGCTGGGCCTCATGGGCGAGGCCGGCGCGGATGTCGTCGGCGTCGACTACCGGGTGTCGCTCGACGAGGCCGCCCGCCGCGTCGGCCCCGGCAAGGCGCTCCAGGGCAACCTCGACCCGACCGTCCTGTTCGCCGGCACCGAGGCCGTCGAGGCCAAGACCCGCGAGGTCCTTCAGACGGCGAAGGACCTGGAGGGCCACGTCTTCAACCTCGGCCACGGCGTCATGCCCTCCACCGACCCGGACGCGCTGACCCGGCTCGTGGAGTACGTCCACACGCAGACCGCCCGCTGACCTACCAGGTGTGCCGGGGCCGCGCCTTCCTGCCGAACAGCAGGCCGCGCGGTTCCGGCGGCGGGGTCGTGCCCGCCTTGAGCGGCCAGGCCAGCAGCATGCCGACGAGGAAGCCCACGACGTGCGCCGCGTACGCCACCGTGCCCGCGTCGGAGACGCCCTCGCCGGACGAGTAGAAGGCCTGGAGCACGAACCAGAACCCCAGCACCAGCCAGGCCGGCAGTCTGAGCGGCAGGAAGACCAGGAACGGGACCAGGACCCACACCCTGGCCTTCGGATACAGCGCCAGATAGGCGCCCAGCACACCCGCGATGGCCCCGGACGCGCCGATCAGCGGGTCGCCGGAGTCGTCGTTGAGAAGCGCGAAGCCGTACGACGCCGCGTAGCCGCAGACGACGTAGAACAGCGCGAAGCGCACATGGCCCATGCGGTCCTCGACGTTGTTGCCGAAGATCAGCAGGAACAGCATGTTGCCCAGCAGATGCAGCCAGCCGCCGTGCAGGAACATCGCGGAGAACACGGACAGCGCGGGGGACTTGTCGTAGGTCGGCGGGCCGACCACACAGCCGTGGCCGCCCGGCCCCACCTCACCGGTGGGGACCAGCCGCGGCAGCTGATGGTGGATCAGCTCCTGCGGCACGGCCGCGTAGTGGTCCAGGAACGCCTGGAGATGACACAGCTGGGACAGGCCGCTGTCGCCCGCCACGGAGCCGGCGAGGCCGGGCGTGTACAGGAAGACCAGCACGTTCGCGGCGATGAGCGCATACGTCACCACAGGGGTGCGGCGCACCGGGTTCACGTCATGGACGGGGATGACCACAAGGGAAATGTGCCCGCAATACGGGGCGTGAATCGGTGAACACCCGCACGCGCGCGTGCGTATGTGTTCTCAACCGACGTGAGGAACAGGCGATGAACGACCGAGTTACTCCTCCGATCCACGCGCTGCCCGACGGCGAGGCCGAGCTCGCCGTCGTGCTGCGACTGCCCTGGGAGGACGTCGCCCGACTGGGCCAGGAGGCGGGGCGGCTGGCCTCCCAGATGCAGCGGCCGGTGACGCTGGACGAGGCGGTGAGCCACCGGCTGCGGTCGTCCCGGGCCTCCGCCGCCCACGCCAAGCCCGCGGGCGAGCAGCCCGCCGCCATGCCGGCCGCCGTCCCCGC
>JABFXD010000107.1 GCA_013361925.1 Streptomyces sp.
ACGTACATGTCGGGCACCACGTTCTCGTGCTCACAGGCGAACGTCCGACCCGTGCGGCCCAGCCCCGACTGGATCTCGTCCGCGATGAACAGCACGTTCCTCTCGCGCGTCAGCTCCCGGACCGCCGGGAGATAACCGGCCGGCGGGACCAGGACGCCCGCCTCACCCTGGATCGGCTCCAGCAGCACGGCCACCGTGTTCTCCGTGACCGCCGCACGCATCGCCGTCGCGTCCCCGTACGGCACGATCTCGAACCCCGGTGTGTACGGGCCGAAGTCCGCCCGCGCCTCCGGGTCGGTCGAGAAGCTGATCAGCGTGGTCGTACGGCCGTGGAAGTTGTTGCCCGCCACCACGATCTTCGCCATCTCCGCGGGCACGCCCTTGACCCGGTACCCCCACTTCCGCGCGGTCTTCACCGCCGTCTCCACCGCCTCCGCGCCGGTGTTCATCGGCAGCACCGTCTCCATCCCGCACAGCTCGGCGAGCTCCGCGCAGAACGCGGCGAACCGGTCGTGATGAAACGCCCGGCTCGTCAGCGTCACCCGCTCCAGCTGAGCCTTCGCCGCCTCCACGAGACGCCGGTTGCGGTGACCGAAGTTGAGCGCCGAATAGCCGGCCAGCAGATCCAGATACCGCCGCCCTTCCACATCCGTCATCCACGCCCCGTCCGCCGTGGCCACCACCACGGGCAGCGGACGGTAGTTGTGCGCACTGTGGGCCTCGGCCGCGCCGATGAGCCTCTCCGTCGCGTTCACGGGCACTCCCAGGGGTGAGGGTGGCCCCCTTCCTATCGTCGCTCGCATGGTGGACGCGGGACCTCCGTCGTCCGGCGCGCCCGGTAGGCTGACCGGCAGGCCGTGACTGGCGCGCTGGGATGGGACGGACCATCGGGGAGCGGCCTGGGAATGACCGAGTGCCGTGCGCCTGGGCCGAACCGTGAATCGTGACCGCAACCCGCCACGCCATCCGGAGGCCGACGAATGTCAGAGCAGCAGCCCCTCTCCAGCGAGTCCACCGCCTTTCGCGCCGCCCTCGACGTGATCCGCGCCGTCGAGCCGCGCGTCGCCGACGCCATCGGCCAGGAGGTCCACGACCAGCGCGAGATGCTCAAGCTGATCGCCTCCGAGAACTACGCCTCCCCGGCCACCCTGCTCGCCATGGGCAACTGGTTCAGCGACAAGTACGCCGAGGGCACCATCGGCCGCCGCTTCTACGCCGGCTGTCGCAACGTGGACACCGTCGAGTCCCTGGCCGCCGAGCACGCCAAGGAACTCTTCGGCGCTCGCCACGCCTACGTCCAGCCGCACTCCGGCATCGACGCCAACCTCGTCGCCTTCTGGTCCGTCCTCGCCGACCGCGTCGAGGTCCCCTTCCTGGAGAAGACCGGCGCCCGCCAGGTCAACGACCTCACCGACGCCGACTGGGCAGAGCTCCGCCAGGCCTTCGGCAACCAGCGCATGCTCGGCATGTCCCTGGACGCCGGCGGCCACCTCACCCACGGCTTCCGCCCCAACATCTCCGGCAAGATGTTCGACCAGCGCTCCTACGGCACCGACCCGGCGACCGGCCTGATCGACTACGAGGCGCTGCGCGTCTCCGCCCGTGAGTTCAAGCCGCTCATCATCGTCGCCGGTTACTCCGCCTACCCGCGCCTGGTGAACTTCCGCATCATGCGCGAGATCGCCGACGAGGTCGGGGCGACCCTGATGGTGGACATGGCCCACTTCGCAGGACTCGTCGCGGGCAAGGTGCTGACCGGCGACTTCGACCCGGTCCCGCACGCGCAGATCGTCACCACCACCACCCACAAGTCGCTGCGCGGCCCGCGCGGCGGCATGGTCCTGTGCGACGACTCCCTCAAGGACCAGGTCGACCGCGGCTGCCCGATGGTCCTCGGCGGCCCGCTGCCGCACGTCATGGCGGCGAAGGCGGTGGCCCTTGCGGAGGCGCGGCAGCCGGCCTTCCAGGACTACGCCCAGCGCATCGTCGACAACTCCCGAGCCCTGGCGGATGGCCTGATGCGTCGCGGCGCGACCCTGGTCACCGGCGGCACCGACAACCACCTCAACCTGATCGACGTCGCCACCTCCTACGGCCTCACCGGCCGCCAGGCCGAGGCCGCGCTCCTCGACTCCGGCATCGTCACCAACCGCAACGCCATCCCCGCCGACCCCAACGGCGCCTGGTACACCTCCGGCATCCGCATCGGCACCCCCGCCCTGACCACCCGCGGCCTGGGCACCGCCGAGATGGACGAGGTCGCCGGCCTCATCGACCGCGTCCTGACCACCACCGAGCCGGGCACCACCAAGTCGGGCGCGCCCTCCAAGGCCGCGCACGTCCTGGACGCCAAGGTCGCCGACGAGATCTCGCACCGCGCGACCGACCTCGTGGCGGGCTTCCCGCTGTACCCGGAGATCGACCTGGGCTGACAAACGCCCTGTTGAGTTGTCAAGGAACGGCGACTC
>JABFXD010000499.1 GCA_013361925.1 Streptomyces sp.
GGTAGGCCCGGGTGATTCGGCGGGCGGCGTCGGCGGAGAAGGCGTTGCCGCCCGCCCACCTGTACAGGACGCGGGCGAGTTCGCGGTCCGCCGCGACGGGCCCCGCGTTGTCCCAGTCGATGAGGGTCGGTCCGGCCGGGCCGACGAGGACGTTCTGGGGCTGGAGGTCGAGATGGGACGTCACCACACCCTCCGTTCCCGACGGGCGGACGTGCCGCGCCAGTTCCGGCATCCGCGTGTCCAGGAACCGGCCCAGCGCGTCCGACCACGGCACCCCGGCCTGGCGCACCTCCTTGGACAGCCTGGTCCAGTCGGCCTCCTGGGGGCACTCCTCGTACCAGGCGTCCGGCGTCTCGGTCGTCCCCTCGCCGGCCCGGTGCAGGATCGCCAGCGTCCGCCCGCACCAGCTCAGGATCTCCGGATCGGCGGGATCCGCCTTGCCGCCGCCGACCCAGTCGTACACCTTGACGTAGGACCCGTCGAGTCGCGTGACATGGGCGCCCGCGCGGTTGGCCATCAGCCGGGGCGCGGAGATCCCCAACTCCTCGGCGGCGTCCCGCAGCGCGGCCTCCCGCCGCACCTGTTCCTCGTCGCAGCCGAAGAGCAGTTCCTTCACCGCCCACGCGGTGCCGCCGCCCGACAGCTTCCAGATCTGCCCCAGCGCGCCACGGGCGACGGGGGACATCGTCCACGGCCCGTCGCCGAGTGCGTAGTGGTCGGCGACGGCGTCGGCTGCTCGCTGCACAGGGGGTCCTCTCGACGGTCCTCGACCGTCCAAGATCCCAGGTCGGGTGACTACGCGTCGAACGGTTTGTCGCTCCACCGGAACCAGGCCCGGTCGCCGTCGATGTGCAGCAGGAACTCGGGGACCGGGCCGTCCGGCGAGACCAGCGACACACGTCGCCGGATCTCGTCGTAGGCCCGCTCCCACTCCGCCCAGTGACCGTCCTCGTCCCGTTCGGCCAGGGCGAGTTCCCGCGCGAACAGCTCTCGTACGGCGTCGTAGCCGGGCCCCGCCGTGAAGCGGCCCGAGAGCCAGGGGAAGTCGGCGTCGTCGATGAGGATCTCCCCCACCGGCTCGTCGCCGCCGCCTACGTGCCAGACCTGGCCCTCGAACCCCACTACGCCTCCGTCACCCGGTGCCGATGATCTCGCTCACCTTGTCAGATGGAAGTTGATCCGCTCCCGGGTCACCGGATAGCCGGCCTTCGCGAAGTGCGCGGCCATGGGGAAGTTGCCCTGGTCGGTGGCCGCGACGATGTACTCGGCGCCCTGCTCGACGAGGTGGTGGGTGCACTCGGTCAACAGGTCGTAGGCGTAGCCGTGTCCGCGCTGTTCCGGTACGACGCCGATGAAGGCGACGATCGGGGCCTGGTGGTTGCGGGCGGGGACGTGGATGCCGGCCAGTTCGCCGTCCGGTGTGCGGGCGACCCGCCACCACTCGCGCGGGGAGGGGCACCAGCGGAAGAAGTCGAGTTCCTCCTGGGCGGCCCGGTCGAGGCCCCCTTCCTCGGCGGCCTTCGCGCCGTGCGCGTCGAGGGTGACGGAGTGGATGCGGCGCAGGGCGTCGAAGAAGACCGCGTCGTCGGGCTCGGGGCCGTAGACGAGGCGGCCGGGGCGCTCGGGCAGGCCGCACTCGGGCGTCCAGCGGTACTGGAAGCGCTCGACGAGGAGCTCGTACCCGGCCGCTCGCGCGGCGGCGAAGCGGGCCTCGACCTCGGGGCGCAGGGCCGGGTCCTCGCGCCAGCCGGGCGGCAGGCTGAAGTCGAGGTCGACGCGCCAGGGCGCCGTGCGCAGCAGTTCCGCCGCCGCCTCCGTCTCGCCCTCGACCATGTCGAGGCGGTCGACACAGAGGGGCTCGGTGTCGTCGGGGCCGCCCCACCAGGCGGCGCGGGCGACGATCCGGCCGTCGCGCAGGGCGACGCGCTGCCAGTCGGGACGGTGCCGGGTCAGCGGGTGCGCGGCGCGCACACCGAGCGGGTCGGGCAGGGCGTCGAAGTCGTGAGCGGTGCTCTCGTCGAGCGGGCGGATGACCAGACCGGTCATGGATTCCTCCGGGATGCAAGCTGCGTGAAGCGCTCCCGGGAAGTCAGACACGCACGCCGGGGGCAACGGGAAGGGAGCGCTGGATGTGGGTGAACTGCACGGCACTCGCCTCCTTCCATCGGTCCTGGGGCGTGACGGGGACACGTTAGGAGACCGGTCGGCCGAAGGTCCAGTGAATTACCGGGGTGAGCACTGCCCTCGGCGTGCGCCCCACCCCTGGGCGGTGGACCGTGGAGGCGTGGGCAAGGAGTGGGAGCCGGAGCGGCGGACCTGGCTGCGCGGGGCGCCGCCGCCCGGGTGGGTGCGGGTGCTGCCCGCCGCGCTGCTGGGCGGGGTGTGCGCGGCGACCCTGGTGAGCCCGGAGCCGTTGGACATCGGCTTCCTGCTGGGCGCCATCCCGCCGCTGGCCGTGCTGTCGTACGGCCCCGGGGCGACCGCCGTGCTCGGCGCCCTGGTGGTGACCGTCCTGGTCGTCCCGGCGTTCCGGCTCGACGACCCCGGCAGCGCCGACCTGCTCACCGTCGCCTTCGTCTCGGCGCTGAGCGTGGTCGTGTCGTACGTGCGCAGCCGCCGGGACGCCCAGCTGGTCACCGAGCGGGCGGTCGCCGAGGCCGCGCAGCGGGCCGTCGTGCCGCCGTTGCCCGAGCGGGTCGGGCCGGTGCGGTGCGTGGGGCTGTACCGGGCGGCGCAGCGCGGGACGCTGGTCGGCGGCGACTTCTTCGACGTACGCCAGGGGCCGCACGGTGTGCGGGCGGTGATGGGGGACGTGCAGGGGCACGGGCTGGCGGCCGTCGCCACGGTCGCCTCGCTGCTGGGCGCGTTCCGGGAGGCGGTGCTGGACGAGCCGGACCCGGAGTCGGTGGCGGCGCGGCTCGACCGCCGGCTGGTGGTGGACTCGGCGGACGTGGAGCACGCCGAGCTGTTCGCGACCGCCGTGCTGCTGGACTTCGCCGCCGACGCCCGGGCCGTGCGGATCGTGGTGTGCGGGCATCCGGCGCCGGTGCTGCTGCGCGGGGGGCGGGCCGTGGAGCTGGAGGTGGCGGCCGGTGCGCCGCTGGGGCTGGGGCTCGTCGAGGCCGGGATTCCGACCGGGCTCACGGTGCCGTTGCGGGGCGGTGACCGGCTGTTCCTGGCGTCCGACGGGGTCAGCGAGGCCAGAGGGGCGAGCGGGGTGTTCTATCCGCTCACGGAGCGGCTCACCGGCTTCACGGACCTCGAACCGGCGGTCCTGGTGGAGCGGGTGTGGCGTGACCTGCTCGGCCACTGCGGAACCGCCGTCGACGACGTGACGATGCTCGTCCTCAGCCCTGCATGACCTTCGGCCGCTCGGCCATCGCCTGCTGGTCCCCCTCGGCGTCGATGTGCGGCAGGATCCGGTCCAGCCACCGCGGTGTCCACCAGGCGTGCCGGCCGAGCAGGGTCATCACGGCGGGCACCATCAGCAGCCGCACCACGGTCGCGTCGATCAACACGCTCACCGCGAGGCCCAGTCCGAGCATCTTGACCACGATGTTGTCGCTCACGATGAACGCGGCGAACACACTCACCATGATCAGTGCCGCGCAGGTGATGACCCGCGCGGTGATCTCCAGCGCGTGGGCGACCGACGCCTTGGCGTCCCCGGTGCGCAGCCAGGCCTCGTGGACGCGGGACAGCAGGAAGATCTCGTAGTCCATGCTCAGCCCGAAGATGATCGCGAACATCATCATCGGCACATAGCTCTCGATGGGCACCTTGCCCGAGACGCCGAGCGCGGGCCCGCCCCAGCCCCACTGGAAGACGGCGACGACGACCCCGTACGAGGCCGCGATCGACAGCACGTTGAGGACGGCCGCCTTCACGGCGACGAGCAGGCCCCGGAAGACGGCGAGGATGATCAGGAAGGCCAGGGCGACCACCACGCCGATGATCAGCGGCAGCCGGCTGGACACGATGTCGCGGAAGTCGACCTGCGCGGCCGTGGTCCCGGTGACATAGCCCTGGGCGTCGGTGCCGGAGACCGCGGCGGGCAGGGTGTCGTCCACCAGACGGTTCGTCAGGTCCGTGGTGTCGGCGCTCTGCGGGGACTGTTTCGAGTAGACGGTGCCGATCAGCACGTCGCCGTCCTTGGTGGTGGTCAGCGGCGTGACGAAGGCCGCCCCGGACACAGCGTCAAGGGTCTTCGGGACCTGTGTGGCGAGCGTGGAGCGCTGTGAGGACGACGCCGCGGTCTGGTCGATGACGACGGTGAGGGGGCCGTTGGAGCCGGGTCCGAACGCGTCCGTCATCAGGTCGTAGGCGCGCCGGTCGGTGAAGGAGGTGGGGTCGGCGCCGTCGCCGATGTGGCCGAGCTGGATGGAGAAGACGGGGATGGCGAGGACGACCACCGTCACCACGCCCGCGGCGAGATAGCGCAGGGGGTGGTGTTCGACGCGCTGGGCGTAGCGGTGCCAGGTGCCCTGCGGGGTCTCCCCCGGGGCGGCGTCGGTCTCGGCGACGGGGCGGCGCACCCGGTAGCGGTCGATGCGGGTCCCGATGAGGCCGAACAGGGCGGGCACCAGGGTGAGCGCGCCGAGCACGGCGGACACGACCGTCACGGCCGCGGCCAGGCCGAGTTTGCTGATGAAGGTCACGCCGGACGCGGACAGACCGCCGAGCGCGACGATGACCGTGCAGCCGGAGACGAGGACGGCCCGGCCGCTGGTGGCGTTGGCGCGGCCCGCGGAGACCACCGGGTCGGCGCCGTCCATGAGGTTCTGCCGGTGCCGGGTGATCTGGAACAGGGCGTAGTCGATGCCGACGCCCAGACCGATCATCGTGGCCAGGGTGGGCGAGACGGTGGCGAAGGTGAACGCGGCGGCGAGCAGTCCCAGACAGGCCAGCCCGCCGAGGACGCTGAGCAGGGCGGTCACCAGGGGCAGGCCCGCGGCGATCACACTGCCGAAGCCGATCAGGAGGACGACGATCGCGACCGCGAAGCCGATCAATTCGCTCACCCGGTCGTCGGCGGCGGGCCGCGCCAGCTCGCCGAGCGGTCCGCCGTACTCGACATCGGCGCCGGCCGCCCGCAGCGGCTGCACCGAGCTGTCCACGCCGTGCAGGTAGTCGTCGCCGAGCGTCGAGGGCTGGACGTCGAAGCGGACGGTGACGTACGCCGTCTTCGTGTCCTTGGACAGCGGTCCGACCGGCGAGGTGGAGGCGGTCAGCGGGTTCTGGACGGCCAGGACGTGCGGCAGCTTCTGGAGGTCGCCGACCGTCGTCGACATCTGGGAGTCCAGCGAGGTCAGGGCCTTCTGCCCGTCGTGCACGACGATCTGGCTGCTGTAGCCGCCGGCCGCCGGATCATGCTTCTTCAGGACGTCCAGACCCTGCTGGGACTGCACGTCCGGCAGGGAGAAGTTGTCCTCGTACTCGCCCCCGAAGGACCGGTTGAGGACCTGGAGGGCGACGATGGCGACCAGCCAGGCCACGAGGACGAGGACGAAATGGCGGGCGCACCACTGCCCCAGCCGCCGCAGTCCCCCGATGGCGGCGGGCCCCCCGTCCCCTGGCGTGCTGCGGGTGGGTGACATGGCATCGACCTTTGCTCGCTACCCCCCATTAGACGCCCGCCCGATCCGGTCGGCACCCCGGGCCCGGTCTCTCCGGATGCACACGGCGCCCGCCGGGTTAATGGTGATATCGGACCCGATGACGACCCGAGGAGCACCCATCATGCCGACGTCACAGCCCGGCGCGTCCGGGCCCGCCGAGGACCGCGCCACCCCCGACGAGCTGCTCCACACCCGGACCGGCACCGAGGTGTCGCCCGAGGACGTGGTCCTCGCCGCCGGCCGGGACCTGACCCCGCGCAACCTGGAATGGGCCAGGCGCAAGCTGGAGGCGGAGGGGCCCGCCGCGCTGGAGAAGCTGCTGCCGTAGACGCAAGGCCTTCTGGGCCCGGCACGCGCCGGGCCCTTCACTCCCCCGTGCCCGCCTCCTCGTCGACGCAGAGCACAGCCACCTGCTGGACGAGGTTGACGGCGAAGCCGCCCCGGTTCCAGGGCTGGTCCAGGGGCTGGCTGTGGCCGTCGGCGTCGGTGGCCCGCGCGCTCAGCGTGTGCGCGCCGGGTGTCGCCGTCCAGGTGGTGCGCCAGCGGCGCCACGCCCAGCGATGTCCGTCGTCGGGCGCCAGTTCGGCCTCCCGCCAGGTCCGCCCGGCATCGGTGCTGACCTCGACCCGGGTCACGGGCGCCCGTCCCGACCAGGCGCGCCCCTCCAGCGGCACCGGGCCGGGCCTGACCACCCGGGTCCGGGACATGAAGTCCGGGAATCCTGGTGGGACCAGCAGGGCGCGCGGCACGATCCGGGTCACGGGCTCGCCCGCGTCGCCGGGGTCCTGGCGCAGCCGGTAGGCGACGGACTGCTGGAAACCCGTGAACTCCGTGTCGACGACGGTCACCTCGCGCAGCCACTTCACCTGCGCCATGCCGTACCAGCCGGGCACGACCAGCCGCAGCGGGCGGCCGTGCTGCGGCGGCAGCGGAGCGCCGTTCATCGCGTACGCCACCAGCACCTCTGGCTCGGTGCCGGTGGCGGCCTCGATCGGCAGGGCGCGCCGGTAGTCCTGCTCGACGCCCCGCTCCACGCCATGGTCCGCGCCGGTGAACACCACGTCCACGGCGCCGGGTTCGACGCCCGCCCGCTCCAGCAGCAGCCGCAGCGGTACGCCGGTCCAGTCGGCGGTGCCGACCGCCTCGACGAGCCAGGGCTGGCTCACCGGGCGGGGCGTCAGCAGGGCCCGGCCGTTGCCCGCGCACTCCAGCGTCACCCGGGTGGTGACCTGGGGGAACGCCCGCAGTTCGGCCGGGGTGAGGCGGAGCGGGCGGCGGACCAGGCCGCCGACGGTGAGCGCCCAGTCGGTGTCGTCGGGGACGTACGGGATGTCGTAGTGCGTCAGTACGTAGTGCAGGCCCGGCGGGGTGACGTCGTAGCGCAGGGCTTCCAGGGGCAGACCGTGGTTGCGGGTGGCGAGGGCCAGCTCGTCGCGGCCGATGCCCTCGTCGGGGGCGGCCAGCCGGGCGGGGGCGCTCGCGTCGCCGATTCGATGACCCATGACGGCATTGTCACGCCGAGGGCCGGGTTCGGCACCCGCTCGGCTCCGGCGGCCCAACTGATCATCGGCGTCGGTGAGTTGCTCGGTCTTCCGCAGCGCACCCTCGGGCTGTCAGACTCCGGAGGGTGCCTGACTTCGACTTCGACCTGCTCGTCATCGGATCCGGTCCGGGCGGCCAGAAGGCCGCCATCGCCGCGGCCAAGCTGGGCCGCCGGGCGGCCATCATCGACCGCCCCGACATGGTCGGCGGGGTCTCCATCCACACCGGCACCATCCCCTCCAAGACCCTGCGCGAGGCGGTGCTGTACCTCACCGGTCTGACCCAGCGCGATCTGTACGGGCAGAGCTACCGGCTGAAGGAGGACATCACCGTCTCCGATCTGACCGCGCGCACCCAGCACGTGGTCAGCCGTGAGGTGGACGTCATCCGCAGCCAGCTGTCCCGCAACCACATCCCCCTCTACGCCGGAACCGGCCATTTCGTCGACCCCCACACCGTCGCCCTGCGCGAGGTGACCGGTCATGAACGGCTGCTGAGCGCCGAGCACGTCGTCATCGCCACCGGCACCCGGCCGGCCCGCCCGGACAGTGTCGAGTTCGACGGGCGCACCATCATGGACTCCGACAACGTCCTCGCCCTGGAGCATGTTCCGCGCTCGATGGTCATCGTCGGCGCCGGGGTCATCGGCATGGAGTACGCGTCCATGTTCGCCGCGCTCGGCAGCAAGGTCACCGTGGTGGAGAGGCGGGCCGGGATGCTCGACCTGTGCGACGTCGAGGTGATCGAGTCGCTCAAGTACCACCTGCGGGACCTGGCCGTGACCTTCCGGTTCGGGGAGACGGTGGCCGCGGTGGAGCGGCATGCGCGGGGCACGCTGACCGTCCTGGAGAGCGGCAAGAAGATCCCCGCCGACGCCGTGATGTACTCGGCGGGCCGCCAGGGCCTCACCGACGACCTCGACCTCGACAAGGCGGGCCTGTCGGCGGACCGGCGCGGGCGGATCACGGTCGACGAGTTCTACCGCACCGAGGTGCCGCACATCTACGCCGTGGGAGATGTCATCGGCTTCCCGGCGCTGGCCGCCACCTCGATGGAACAGGGGCGCTCGGCCGCGTACCACGCGTTCGGGGAGCCGGTCGGGCGGATGCACCACCTCCAGCCCATCGGTATCTACACCATCCCCGAGATCAGCTTCGTGGGCCGGACCGAGGACCAACTCACCGAGGAGAGCGTCCCGTTCGAGGTCGGTATCTCCCGTTATCGGGAGCTGGCCCGCGGACAGATCATCGGTGACTCGCACGGCATGCTGAAGCTGCTGGTGTCCCCCGAGGACCGCACCCTGCTCGGCGTGCACTGCTTCGGGACGGGCGCCACCGAGCTCATCCACATCGGCCAGTCCGTGATGGGCTGCGGCGGCACGGTCGACTATCTCGTCGACGCGGTGTTCAACTACCCGACGCTCGCGGAGTCGTACAAGGTCGCCGCTCTCGACGCCACCAACAAGCTCCGCCAGATCGACCGCATCGGCGACTGAGCATCCCCCCGACTCCGCCCCGGGCAACGCCCCTGACCTGCGGCGGAGTTGGAAACGGGAGATTGCCCTCCGCCCAATCTTGAAAGGCCGACGGGTAGGGCTATCATCACTCGCACACACGGTGTGACCGTCTGCCGACGCAATGCTGAACGGTGTCTGCCGCCCCCCTTTGTGCCGCCCCTTGCCCGAGGCCATCCCTCGTCGTGGGAGGCGGGTTCCACCCCCCACCCCCCAACGCCGTCGGGGCCTGGTCGTCCCCGCGTCGTGCACGACGGAAAGCAGCAAGTCATGAGCAACAACAGGGGCAGAGGGCTGCAGGCCAACGCCCTCGGAACCTTCGACACGGTGGTGATGGCCGTCGCGGGCAGCGCCCCGGCGTACTCGATCGCCGCCACCACCGCCGTCCTCGTCGGCGCGGTGGGCCTGGCCAGCCCGGCCGCCCTGCTGTACTGCGCGATCCCCATGCTGGGCATCGCCCTCGCCTTCAGCTATCTCAGCCGCATCGACGTGAACGCGGGCGCCAGTTACTCCTGGGTGGGCCGCACGCTCCACCCGTTCCTCGGCTTCCTCAGCGGCTGGGCCCTGGTGGTGTCGGCGACCATCTTCATGGTGGCCGGTTCGCTGCCCGCCGGGTCGATGACACTGGCCCTGTTCGACGAGGAACTCGCCGACGACACGGCGCTGTCGACGCTGGTCGGCGCGGCCTGGTTCGTGGTGATGCTGCTGGTGGTGCTCGGCGGCGCCCGGCTCACCGTCCGCGCCCAGTTGCTCATGTCCGGCATCGAACTCGCCATACTCGCCCTGTTCGCGGTGCTGGCCCTCTTCCACTCGGACAACGCCCGCGCCTTCGACTGGTCCTGGCTCGGCTTCGGCCAGTTCGACGGCGTCTCGGGCTTCGCGTCGGGGGCGCTCATCGCGGCGTTCTACTACTGGGGTTGGGACGTCACCAGCAACCTCTCCGAGGAGACCCGCAACAGCCGTCGTACGACCGGACTCGCGGGCCTGATCGGGGTGGGCATCGTCTTCCTGCTCTTCGAGGCGTTCACCATCGCGGTGAACGTGGTGCTGTCCTCGCGGCAGATCGAGGAGAACGACGCCAATGTGCTGGCGGTGCTGGGTGAGGAGATCTGGCCGGGCTGGGGCGGCAAACTGCTCGTCGTCGCGGTGATGCTGTCGACCATCGCGACGCTGGAGACCACACTGATCCAGGTCACGCGTTCACTGTTCGCGATGGGCCGCGACCGTACGATGCCGTCGGCGCTCGGCAAGGTGCACCGCCGGTGGAACACGCCGTGGGTGGCCATCAGCGTGGTCGGGGTGGTGGCGCTGGTGATGCTGATCGCCTCCAACCTGCTGGGCACCGTGGGCGACATCCTCTCCGACGCGATCTCGGCGATCGGCCTCCAGATCGCCGTGTACTACGGGCTCGCGGGCCTCGCGGTGGTCGTCGCCTACCGCAAGATGCTGCTGAAGTCGGCGGCCAACTTCCTGCTCGGGGGCCTGTGGCCGCTGCTCGGCGCCGTGTTCATGTTCTGGATCTTCGTCGAGTCGCTGAGCGAGCTGAGCGCCGCCGCGATCACCATCGGCATCGGCGGTCTGGCCGTCGGAGTGCTGCCGATGCTCTGGTACTGGCGACAGGGCAGCGACTACTACCGCCCCGCCAAACTCGACGCCACGCACACCGTGGAGGCGGACTACGTCCCCGACGGTGTCGTGGTCGCGCAGTCCCGTGTCCACCAGGGTCTCCCCACCGACTTCTGAGGGAGCCCGCCATGGCGCGAGACCGCTTCTCCCTCGACTTCGATCCCGACTGCGGTGACACGGCCCTCACCGACGCCCGCCACGACATCGTCATCGGCCGCTGGCAGGGGCTGCGGGA
>JABFXD010000283.1 GCA_013361925.1 Streptomyces sp.
GTACTGGCGATAGACGGAGACCCCCTTCCGGGTCGGCTCGGCGACGAGGAACGTGATGTCGAAGCGGGTGAACATGCCGGAGGCGAAGGAGTCGGAGCCGGCCGTCATGTCCACCACGACGTACTCGCCCTGACCGTCCACCAGGTGGTTCAGGCACAGCTCCACCGCTCCGGTCTTGGAGTGGTAGCAGGCGACCCCCAGGTCGGCGTCGGTGAAGGGGCCGGTGACCATCAAACGGACGGTGTCGCCGTCGAGTTCCACCCGCCGGGCGCAGGCCTCGTAGACCGGGTTGTCCTCGCGCACCCGCAGCAGGCGGGAGCCCTCGCCGGGCGGGGTCGTCTTGATCATCGTCTCGGCGGAGGCGATCCGCGGGTTGCCGCCGCGCAGGTACTCCTTGATCAGCGGCAGCCGCTCGCCCATCGCGGGCAGTGCGGCGGCCTCCGCCTCGTCGAGACCGAGGGCGGCACCCAGATGCTGGTTGATGTCGGCGTCGACGGCGACGACCGGTGCGCCGGTCGCGGCGAGATGGCGGATGAACAGGGAGGACAGGGTGGTCTTCCCACTGCCGCCCTTCCCGACGAAAGCAATTTTCATGTTCACGAAGGGTAGTGGGGTGATAGCTGTACGTGGCAGGAGTGCGTGAAGAAGACCACTCCTTCGTGGGGTGCGGGTCGTGGTTGCGTAATGTCGTACTCATGAGTACGACAGGTGCGACCGCCGACCCGCTCGCGGCCCTGGCCTCGCTGCCCGGTGTGGCCGACTCCGTGGAGTCCGTGCGCAAGGCCGTGGACCGGGTCTACGGGCACCGGATCATGCGACGCCGCAGCAACACGGTCACCGGCGAGGCCGCGCTGCGCGGCGCCCGGGGTTCCGCGGCGCTGTCCGGCGCCGACTGGGCTCTCGAAGAGGTGCGTCGCCGCTCCGACTTCAGTGGCGACGACGAGGCGCGCGTGGTGGGCGCCGCGCTCAGGCTGACCGCCGAGGCGGGCCAACTGCTGTCCATCTGGCGGCAGTCGCCGCTGCGGGTCCTGGCCCGGCTGCATCTGGTGGCCGCGGCGACCAACGGCGACGAGGTCGGCCGCCCGCGCCAGGAGGGCGAGCCGGTCGACGAGCCGCTGATCGAACTGCCGCTGCCGGGTGCCGCGGAGGTCAACGGCCGCCTGGAGGGGCTGTCCGAGCTGATCATCGCGGGCAGCTCCGCCCCCGCGCTGGTGACGGCGGCCGTCGTGCACGGCGAACTCCTCGCGCTGCGCCCCTTCACCTCCCGCAACGGCCTCGTCGCGCGCGCGGCCGAGCGCATCGTGCTGATCGGCAGCGGACTCGACCCCAAGTCCGTCTGCCCGGCGGAGGTCGGCCACGCCGAACTGGGCCGTGCGGCCTATCTGGCGGCGCTCGAAGGCTATGTCTCCGGCACTCCGGAGGGGATGGCCGCCTGGATCGCCCACTGCGGCAAGGCGGTCGAGCTCGGTGTGCGCGAGTCGACGGCGGTGTGCGAGGCGCTGCAGCGCGGGGCGGCGTGAGAGGCCCGGCAAAAGGTCCCTGAACAGGGTTGCGGCGGTACGAGGATTCGTACCGCCGCTGGCATGTTCACCGGGTTACCAAGCGTCCTCGATATGTTGCCCATCAGGCCGGGAACTTTGCCCGTCACCTGGTGCGGCTGGCCCGTAATCGACGGGTCGACGTCGCGTGGGTGCCCAGTGTCCATGCTCGGTCCGTGGGGCCAAATGCGTTATTGAAGGTGATCCTCTCGGATGTCCTTGGTCTCGCGGGCCGTTAACCCCTTTGTACTCCAGGACCCGGGCAAGCGGAAGTGCTGGCTGCAGTTCTTTACTTTTACTCTCAAACGGGCGCTAAACGGGCACCGATATGCCGGAGAAGGGCACAGTCGTGACGGTGCCCCAGGTCAGAGCGCCGTCGCCCGGCGCCTGCTCGCGTACCAGACGAGGCCCGCGGTGGCCGCCGCGGCGCCTATGGCCGCCGCCGCGACGAGGGCCGGACGGGGCGGTACGGAGAACGCGGGGAAGCGCTGCTTGAGCCGGACCGGTCGGTGGAAATCGAGAATCCGCCATCCGCGCGTGAGCGCCTCGCGACGCAGCGCGCGGTCCGGGTTCACGGCGTGCGGGTGACCGACCGACTCGAGCATCGGCAGATCGGTCGCCGAGTCGCTGTAGGCGTAGCAGCGCTCCAGGTCGTATCCCTCGGACTCGGCCAGCTCCTTGATCGCCTCGGCCTTGGTCGGGCCGTAGGCGTAGTACTCCACCTCGCCGGTGAAGCAGCCGTCCTCGCCGACCACCATCCGGGTCGCCACCACGCGGTCCGCGCCCAGGAGTTCGCCGATCGGCTCGACGACCTCCGCGCCCGAGGTGGACACGATCACGACGTCGCGGCCGGCGGTGTGGTGCTCCTCGATGAGGGAGGCGGCCTCGTCGTAGATGATCGGGTCGATCAGGTCGTGCAGGGTC
>JABFXD010000780.1 GCA_013361925.1 Streptomyces sp.
CAGAGGCTCGCTCCGCCGCCCAACTTCCGTCTGGTGTACGGGAACATGGGCGAGGTCCTGGACCGGACGGATCTGCTGGTCACGATCTCGTCGACGGCCGCGTTGGAGTCGTTGCACCGGCGGATCCCGACCGTTGTGCTCACCGACGTGGGCGTGCGGGAGGTGTTGGGCAACCACCACTTCGTGGGCTCGGGGTGCCTTGCCTCCTGGGATCAACTTGACGACGGGTACCGGCCGGTGCCGGACGCGGAGTGGGTGGCGCGGCAGGGGGTGGCTGCGGACGGTTCGTACGCCACCGCCTTTGACGCGGCGCGGGAGCGGTTGGCGAAGCTGCTGTCCGGCGCCTTGCCGCCGCTGACGCCGTACTACACGCCGGAGACGGCGCCTGGGTATCTGCCCGGGATTCTGGCTCGCCATCATCTTGGCCCCGACGGCAGTCCGTTGCCGGGGGCGCCTGCGGCCGACAAGGAGCCGGGCCCGGTACGGCAGATCGTGCGGCGGGCTGCTCGGGGGGCGTACCGGCATGGGGTGCAGCGGGTTGCTCCCGTCATTCGGCGGATGGGGGAGTTGTGAGTGCCGTGATGGGTCGTCTTGCGGGTGCGGCGCCGTCTGGGCCGGTCGCGCAGTTCCCCGCGCCCCTAGGGGGCGGCTTCGCCGGCCCCCTCCCTTCCTCTGCGAACCCTGCTCTAGGAGTGCAATCCATGTCCGACTCGCCGGTGGTGCGTCGTGTGCTCGCCGTCATCCCTGCCCGCGGGGGATCCAAAGGGGTGCCCGCCAAGAACCTCGCCCCCGTCGGTGGCGTGCCGCTCGTGGCGCGGGCCGTGCGGGAGTGTCGGGCGACCCGGCTCGTGACGGACGTCGTCGTCTCCACCGATGACCAGGGCATCGCCGCCGCGGCCCGGGAGGCGGGGGCCGAGGTCGTGTTGCGGCCCGCGGCCATCGCCGGGGACACGGCGACCTCCGAGGCGGCCGTGCTGCACGCCATGGACACCCACGAGGCGCTGCACGGCGCGGCCGTCGACGTGGTGATGCTCGTGCAGTGCACCAGCCCCTTCATCGTCCGCGAGGACGTCGAGGCGGTCGCCGCGGCGGTCGTGGAGAAGGGCGCGGACACCGCCGTGGCCGTCGCGCCCTTCCACGGGTTCGTCTGGCGCGACGAGGCCGACTCCACGCAGGAGCCCGGCGGTTACGGCGTCAACCACGACAAGGCGTACCGCCCCCGCCGCCAGGACCGCCCCCAGGACCTGCTGGAGACCGGCGCCGCCTACGCGATGGACGCGGCCGGCTTCCGCACGCACCAGCACCGCTTCTTCGGTCGCACCGAACTCGTCCGCACCGACCCCGCGCGCGTGCTGGAGATCGACGACCCGCACGACCTCGCGCGGGCAAGGGCGCTCGCGCCCCTGTTCGACGCGGACCGCCCCGGCGCCCTGCCGTCCTTCGAGGACGTCGACGCGGTCGTACTGGACTTCGACGGCACCCAGACCGATGACCGGGTGCTGATCGACGCCGATGGAAAGGAGTTCGTCTCCGTGCACCGCGGGGACGGCCTCGGTATCGCGGCCCTCCGCAAGAGCGGCCTGAAGATGCTGATCCTCTCCACGGAGCAGAACCCGGTCGTCGCCGCCCGCGCACGGAAGCTGAAGCTCCCCGTGCTGCACGGCATCGACCGGAAGGACCTCGCCCTCAAGCAGTGGTGCGAGGAGCAGGGCATCGCGCCCGAGCGCGTGCTCTACGTCGGCAACGACGTCAACGACCTCCCGTGCTTCGCCCTCGTGGGCTGGCCCGTGGCGGTCGCGAGCGCCCACGACGTGGTACGCGGCGCCGCCCGTGCGGTCACCACCCTCCCCGGTGGCGACGGCGCGATCCGAGAGATCGCCAGCTGGATCCTCGGCCCCTCTCTCGACTCCCTCGACAGTTAAGGAACGTCTGAGCCATGTCTTCCAACACCCGTCTGCGCACCTTCGGCACCGAGCGCATCGCCGGTCCCGGCCAGCCCGTCTACATCTGCGGCGAGATCGGCATCAACCACAACGGCGAGCTGGAGAACGCCTTCAAGCTCATCGACGTGGCCGCCGAGGCCGGCTGCGACGCCGTGAAGTTCCAGAAGCGCACCCCGGAGATCTGCACCCCGCGCGACCAGTGGGACATCGAGCGCGACACCCCCTGGGGCCGGATGACGTACATCGACTACCGCCACCGCGTGGAGTTCGGCGAGGACGAGTACCGCCAGATCGACGAGTACTGCAAGGAGAAGGGGATCGCCTGGTTCGCCTCCCCGTGGGACACCGAGGCCGTCGCCTTCCTGGAGAAGTTCGACGTCCCCGCCCACAAGGTCGCGTCCGCGTCCCTGACGGACGACGAGCTGCTGCGCGCCCTGCGCGCGACCGGCCGCACGATCATCCTCTCCTCCGGCATGTCGACGCCGAAGCAGATCCGCCACGCCGTCGAGGTCCTCGGC
>JABFXD010000097.1 GCA_013361925.1 Streptomyces sp.
GTCCGGTTGGTCCCGGTCGGCGACGATCTGAAGTACGTCTCGGAGAGCGAGGCGGAGGGGAACCCCGAGGCCAGGATGTCGAAGGTCGAGTAGGTCGCAGGTCAAGCGGGAGAAGGCGGGGCGGCCGCTGCACTCGCCCCGCCCTGGGCCTACCCGGGGACCACCACCGTGCGCAGCTCGCCGTCGCCGAGGTGGAGCATGCCCTTGCCCGGGGTGATCTGGCCGCCGACCAGGCCGCGGTTGAGGCGGACGCCGATGAGGTCGCCGGAGGAGGTCTCCTGCGGGGAGAGAAGGATGCCGCGGCGGGCCTTCTTGGCGTCGACCTGCCAGCCGGAGAAGCCGGAGCAGACGTCCTCCTCGTCACCGGCGATGACCATGGCGAGGCCGCGTTCGGCGCCGCGCGAGACGAGCTTCTTGAACTGGCTCGCGGCGTCGCAGTCCTCGAGGATCTCGCCGTCGTCGACGAGGACGACGATCGGCTCCTCCGGGCTCGCCTCGTCCATGAGCTCCTCGAACTCGTCCTCGTCGATGTCGTCACCGGTGAAGACCTTCAACACGCCGTCCGTCCCGTCGAGTTGACGGAGAGGGGACTGGCGGGGCGCGGCGATCACCAGTCGTACGCCCTGAGTCAGGTACGACTGCGCGAAGTTCATCAGGACCGTCGAGCGGCCGGACTTGGCCGGGCCCGCGACCACGAACGTCGGCACACCCTGCGCCAGGTCCGGGCCGAAGCCGACGATCTCGTCGCCGCCGATGCCGACCAGACCCCACAACTTGGCGCGGGACGCGTCCGGGTCGCGCATCTCCCAGGCCTCGGGGAAGGAGACCCGGCTCGGCAGGCTGTCGACGCGGAAGGGGCGGTGGGTGCGGGGAACGGCGGCGTCGCGCGCGGCGGCCGCCTCACCGATGGCCGCCAGCGCGGCGGCCTGGCCCTGACCCGTGGTGTCCTCGGAGAGCAGCGCGAACTGGGTCTCCGTTCCGAACTCGTTGCGGTAGCCGCGGCCCGGCGGAATCTCCTCCGGCACCTTGCGGGCCGGGATGCCGAGCGCCGAGAAGTCGCTGCGGTCGGCGAGCCGCAGACCGTACTTGTCCTCGGTCAGGGTCGCGATCCGGCCCACCAGCAGGGTGCGGTCACCGGTGAGGACCAGGTGGATGCCGACGGAGGCACCCTCGCGCATCATCGTCTGCAACTCGTCGGTCAGCGAGCCGTGGTCGACCTCGCCGAGCGTGGGCACCCAGCCCTCCCAGCGGTCCAGGAGCACCACGATGTGCGCCAGCCGCTCCTCCTCGGCGACCGAGGCCCGCTGCTCGCCGATGTCCGCGAACCCCTTGTCGGCAAGGAGGTTCTGGCGCCGGTCCATCTCGCCCTTGAGGCGGTTGACGAGCCGTACGACCCGCTCGGTCTGGTTGCGTCCGACGACCGCGCCCACATGCGGCAGCCGGGTCAGCGCGTTGAGCGCGCCGTTGCCGCAGTCGATGCCGTACATGTGCACGTCCGCCACGGAGTGCGTGCGCGCGATGGAGCCCGCGAGCGTCCGCAGCACCTGCGAACGACCGCTGCGCGGCGCACCGCCGATCATCAGATGCCCGAAGGAGGCGAAGTCGACGGAGACGGGTCGGCGCGCCTGGAGGGCGGGCAGGTCCTCGACACCGTACGGCGCGGGCGCCAGCTTGCCGGGGCCGCCGGTGAACGCGGGCACCTGGATGTCGTCCAGCAGCAGCGTCTCGTCGAGCGCCGGCAGCCAGGGGCTGTGCTGCGGCGGGATGCCGAGCGAGCGGTTGGCGTCCCGGATGGTGTCGACGAGGACCTTGAGGTCGGTGATCTCCTCGTCCTCACGGGACTCGGCCTTCGGCTTGACGAGCGCGGCCCGCCCGAGGTCCTCCCAGGACAGCGGCCCCACCCACGGCATCAGCACCGCGGGATCGGCGGCACCCGGCCGCCGGCCACCCACGCGCCCCGACTGGAACGGCACCAACGAGGCGTGCCCGAGCCGGACATACGCCCGACCCGGTGTGCTCTTGCTGATGTGCCCGGCCTCGGGGGAGTCGATGACGTCGGACGACTCACCGCCGTCGGTCACACGCAGCGCGATACGGAGGTTGGTGTTGGCGCGGATCTCGGGAGACACGACACCGGAGGGCCGCTGGGTGGCGAGAAGGAGGTGGATACCGAGGGAACGCCCTCGCTGGGCGATGTTGACGAGACCGGTCACGAAGTCCGGCAGGTCACGGACCATGGACGCGAACTCGTCGATGACGATGAGGAGTCGCGGCACGGGCGCGTGCGACGGATCTCTCCGCACCAGATCCTGATAGTCCTCGATGTCCTTGGCGTCGGCCTTGGCGAGGATGTGCTCGCGCCGGTGCAGCTCGGCACCCAGCGACTCCAGCGCCCGCTCCACCAGATGGGCGTCGAGGTCGGTCACCATGCCGACGGTGTGCGGCAGATGGACACA
>JABFXD010000207.1 GCA_013361925.1 Streptomyces sp.
CTCGCCCACCTTGTGGGCGCTCAGGTCGATCACCAGGGCTGTGGTGTCGATCCACGGCCCGTTCTTGACCTTCGTGAACAGCCGCACACAGCGGTGTTCGCCGCACTTGTCCAGTACGGCGGGCTGGGCGCCCGGCGCGGCCCGGTAGACGCCACCACTCAGCCGCAACTGGTCCGGAGAGGTCAGCTCCTTGCCCATCGCGTCCTTGTAGTCGGCCTTGAGACCGGCCCCGAGCGGGTCGGCGATCAGCAGGGCCGCCGCCTCACTGCTCTCGGCACGGCTCAGCGGCGGCTGGACGCCCTGCTGCTCGGTGGAGTCCACGACCTTCCCGGTGTCCAGGTCGACGGTCTTGTTGACGAGGGTGTCGTCCCGGTAGTCGTAGTACGACACGTCGGCGCGCCGGGACGTGCCCGTGCCTGCCTCCGGATCGGCGAGGTCGACGGTCAGCTGCTGCGGACCGCGCTCACCCGCCGCGTTCTCGCTCGCGGCGAACGTCTGCCGGTTCACGGCGATCTTCTGAGCCCGCGCGACCTCGTCGTCGGTCAGCGGGTCGTTCCCCTTGCCCTTGTCCCCTTCGTCCGGGGCCGCCTGGACGACGCCCGGCGCGACGGGCGCGCCCTGTTCGTCCCGCCCCAGCTGCTGGGCGGCGGCCGTCTTGCCGTCGCCCTTGGTCCCGCCCGATTCGTCGGCGCCCGCCGTCCCCGGCAGGGTGACGCCGACCATGACGGCGGTCGAGGCCACCGCAATGGCCGCACCCGCCACCACCTTGCCCAGGTGGCGGTGCACTATCTTGCGCACATCTTCCCCCTACTCCCCCTTCGATCCCGGGAGTACGTGTCTGCCCCACACTTTTCGGCATACCGGGTATGCCGTGGTCGATCGGTAAGAGGGACGTAAGTCATAGGAGGTTCCATCACTTTCGGGGAGACTCGTGGTCAAGGCGCCCCGGCGGCGGCGACGAGCTGAAAGAGTCGTGTCCATGCAGGTCTGGCCTGGAGAGGCATATCCACTCGGTGCCACGTACGACGGCGCCGGCACGAACTTCGCGGTCTTCACGGAGGCCGCGAACCGAGTTGAGCTGTGTCTGCTGCACGACGACGGCTCGGAGACGGCGGTGGAACTGCGCGAGTCCGACGCGTTCGTACGGCACGCGTATCTGCCCGGAGTGATGCCGGGACAGCGGTACGGATTCAGGGTGCACGGCCCGTACGCACCGGAGCGCGGACTGCGCTGCAACTCGGCGAAGCTGCTGCTCGATCCGTACGCGCGTGCGATCAGCGGTTCGATCCAGTGGGGCGAGGAGGTCTACGGCTACCACTTCGACGCACCCGAGAAACGCAACGACCTGGACTCCGCCCCGCACACCATGAGCTCGGTCGTGGTCAACCCGTACTTCGACTGGGGCGACGACCGCCGCCCACGCACCGACTACCACCACACGGTGATCTACGAGGCCCATGTGAAGGGCCTGACCATGCGCCACCCGGGTCTGCCCGAGGAACTGCGCGGCACCTACGCCGCCCTCGCGCACCCGGCGATCCTGGAGCATCTGACGGAGCTGGGCGTCACGGCGCTGGAGCTGATGCCGGTCCATCAGTTCGTCAACGACCACCGGCTGGTCGACATGGGGCTGAACAACTACTGGGGCTACAACACGATCGGCTTCTTCGCCCCGCACAACGCGTACGCCTCCTGGGGCGACCGCGGCCAGCAGGTCCTGGAGTTCAAGTCGGCGGTCCGGGCGCTGCACGAGGCCGGGATCGAGGTCATCCTCGACGTCGTCTACAACCACACCGCCGAGGGCAACCACCTGGGCCCGACGCTGTCCTTCCGGGGCCTGGACAACCCGTCGTACTACCGCCTCACCGACGATCCCCGCTACTACATGGACACCACGGGCACCGGCAACTCCCTGCTGATGCGCTCCCCGCACGTCCTCCAGCTGATCATGGACTCGCTCAGGTACTGGGTCACCGAGATGCATGTCGACGGCTTCCGCTTCGACCTCGCGGCGACCCTGGCCCGGCAGTTCCACGAGGTGGACCGGCTGTCGTCGTTCTTCGACCTGGTGCAGCAGGACCCGGTGGTCTCCCAGGTGAAGCTGATCGCCGAGCCGTGGGACGTCGGCGAGGGCGGCTACCAGGTGGGCAACTTCCCGCCGCTGTGGACCGAGTGGAACGGCAAGTACCGCGACACCGTGCGCGACCTGTGGCGCGGTGAGCGGCGCGCGGTCGCGGAGTTCGCGTCCCGGCTGACCGGCTCCTCGGACCTCTACCAGGACGACGGACGCCGCCCGCTGGCCTCCATCAACTTCGTGACCTGCCACGACGGATTCACGCTGCACGACCTCGTCGCGTACAACGACAAGCACAACATGGCCAACGGCGAGGAGAACCGGGACGGCGAGAGCCACAACCGGTCCTGGAACTGCGGGGCCGAGGGCGACACCGACGACCCGCACGTCCTGGAGCTGCGCGCCCGCCAGATGCGCAACTTCGTCGCGACCCTGATGCTGTCCCAGGGCGTGCCCATGCTCAGCCACGGCGACGAGTTCGCCCGCACCCAGCGCGGCAACAACAACGCCTACTGCCAGGACAGCGAGCTGGCGTGGGTGGACTGGCCGGAGGAGGGCGGCGAGGTCTTCGGCGATCTGCTGGCCTTCACGCGCGCGATGGTGTGGCTGCGCCGGGACCATCCGGTCTTCCGCAGGCGGCGCTTCTTCCACGGCCGGCCCGTGGAGGGCACCCACGACGAGCTGTCCGACATCGCCTGGTTCACCCCCGAGGGCGAGGAGATGACGCAGCGGGACTGGGACCGGGCGCGGGCCTCGGCGATCTCGGTCTTCCTCAACGGCAACGCGATCTCCGAGCCCGGCCCGCGCGGGGAGCGCATCGGCGACGACTCGTTCCTGCTGATGTTCAACGCCTCGCACAAGACGCTGGACTTCGTGGTGCCGGTCAATCACGGCCGACAGTGGCAGGTCGTGGTCGACACCGCCCGGGCGGACGGCATCCCCCCGGACGCGGGACCGAAGGTACGGGCCGGGGACCGGCTGACGCTGGTGGACCGGAGCATGACGGTGTTGCAGCGACCGGTGTAGGCGCGGCTGATGGGCACGCGCGCGTGGCGTCAGGTCGCGGCGGTCGGTCTAACCGCGGCTCGTGGGCACGCGCGCGTGGCCTGACCTGGGGCTCTCCGGCTCGTACGGCGTCGGGCGCGCCGTCAGTGCGGTCGCGCAGGCGAGTGCGGCCGCCAGGCTCGCCGTCCCGAAGGCCGCGACGGGGCCGTACGTCTCGGCGAGGCGCCCGGTGCCGGCCAGCGCGAGGGCCTGGCCGGCGACCAGGGCGCTGGTCGCGGACGCCATCGACTCGGCGAGCCGCGGGGGCGGCACCGTGCGCTCGGTGAGCCCGAACACCGTGATGAGGTGCGGGGCGTAGGCGACGCCGAGGACGGTGACGGCCGCGTACAGGGCACCCAGGCCGTCGGTCCACAGCAGCGGCAGGGAGAGCACGAAGGCGGCCGCGGTGGCCACCCGCCAACGCGTCCCGAGCCCCACGCGCGCGGGGACGGCCGCCATGGACAGGCCCGCGACGGCGCTCATCACTCCCATGGCGGCGTAGACGAGCCCCGCCTGGTCGGGCTGCCCGAGCCGCTCGGTGAGCGCGGTGATGCCGGCCTGGCATGCGCCGAACATGGCGCCCTGGAGGGCGAGGGCGGCGCGCAGGGCGTGCACGGAACGCGGCATGCGGGGGCGAGCCGCGCGACCGGTGTGCGGCTTCACGGCCCGGCCCGTCGCCGTCGGGTGCAGGGCGAAGGCACTGCCGCATCCGGCGACCAGGAGGGCGGCTCCGGCGAGGGCGTACGCGGGGTGGGCCAGGACCGCGGCGAGACCGACCAGAGCCGGGCCGAGGACGAAGGAGATCTCGTCGAGGGTGCTCTCGAAGGAGAGGGCGGTCGACACGGTGCTGTCGGGGGCCTGCGCGCGGCGGGCCAGGGCGACCAGGCGGGCGCGGCCGAGCGGGCCGATCAGCGGGACGGTCGCACCGGTCGCCGCGCCGAGAAGGGCGAGCGCGGGCGTGGGCAGCCTGGCGAGCGCGCCGGCCACGAGGGCGACGAGGGCGAGGGCGTTGCCGAGGGAGAAGGCGAGGACGACCGTGCGCTGGCCGTGCCGGTCGGCGAGCCGGCCGACCAGCGGGCCGCAGGCCACCTGGCCGAGCGCGAGCGCGCCGCCGGTCAGCCCGGCGACGGCCAGGGAGCCGCTGGTGCGGGCGACGAGCAGGACGCTGCCGAACTGGACGGTGGCCGTGGGCAGTCGGGCCAGGAAGGACACCACCGGCAGCAGGGGCCCGGTCAGGCCGATGACCTCGCGGTAGGCGCGTCCCATGGTCGTCATCGCTCGAAGTTAGCCACGCGTGCGTGGGGACGTGCAGGGGGCGATGACACGAAAGCCGGTGGGGCGGGTACGTAGGTTTGCATGACATCTGCGCGACCCGACCCGGCGGTGCCGACGGCCACCTACCGGCTTCAGCTGCAGCCCGAGTTCCCCTTCGACGCCGCCGCGGCGGCCGTACCGTACCTCGCCTCGCTCGGCGTCTCGCACCTGCACCTGTCCCCCGTGCTGGAGGCCGTCCCCGGCTCCCTGCACGGCTACGACGTGGTCGACCACGCGCGCGTGCGCGGCGAACTGGGCGGCGAGGAGGGGCTGCGCGCGCTCGCGCGGACCGCGCGGGAGCACGGCCTCGGGCTGGTGGTGGACATCGTGCCGAACCACATGGCCATGGCGCCGCGCCACAACCGGGCCCTGTGGGAGGTGCTGCGGGAGGGCCCCAAGTCCCCGTACGCGCGCTGGTTCGACATCGACTGGGAGGCGCAGGGCGGCCAGGTGCTGCTGCCGGTCCTCGGCGGGCCGCTCGGGGCCCAGCTGGAGCAGCTGGTGGTCGACGGTGACGTGCTGCGCTACTACGACCATGTCTTCCCGCTCCGCGAGGGCACCCGGGACCTGCCGCTGCCGCAGCTGCTCGACGCGCAGTGGTACCGCCTGGCCTGGTGGCGGCTGGCCCGTACCGAGCTCAACTACCGGCGGTTCTTCAGCATCTCGGAGCTGATCGGGGTGCGGGTGGAGGAGCCGGAGGTGTTCGAGGCGACCCACGCCAAGATCCTCCAGCTGCTGCACGAGGGGGTGGTCGACGGGCTGCGGATCGACCATCCCGACGGTCTCGCCGACCCGGACGCGTATCTGCTGCGGCTGCACGAGGCGACCGGCGGGCGCTGGACGGTCGTGGAGAAGATCCTCGCGGACGGTGAGCCGCTGCCGGCGTCCTGGCCCGTCGCGGGGACCACCGGCTATGACGCGCTGCGGCACGTGGACGGGGTGTTCACGGACCCGGCGGGGTTCGGGGAACTCCTCGGCCAGTACCGGCGGTTCGCGGCCCCGCAGACCGATCGGGGCGGGCACTGGGAGGCGACGGTGCGGCGGGCGGCGTACAAGGTGCTCACGCACGAGCTGGCCGCCGAGACCGAGCGGCTCACGCGGGTGGCGGTCCGGCTGTGCGCCACGTCCCCGGAGCCCGCGCTGCGCGACCGTGCGCCCTGGGCGCTGCGGACCGCGCTCCAGGAGCTGCTGGTGCGGCTGGAGGTCTACCGTCCGTACACCTCGGTCGACGCCGCGTCCGTGGTGACCGAGGAGGCCGCCGAGGAGGCCCGGCAGGCGTTCGTGGTCCCGGAGGAGGCCGGCGCGGTGGACGTCGTACGGGATCTGGTGCTCGGGCGGGCGGGTGACGGCCCCGAGTACGCGGAGTTCCGGGCCCGGTTCGCGCAGACGTCGTCGGCGCTGCGCGCCAAGTCCGTGGAGGACACGGCGTTCTACCGCTATGTGCCGCTGCTGTCGGCGACCGAGGTGGGCGGGAACCCCGGCGCTCCCGCGGTGTCCCCGGAGGAGTTCCACGCGTACTGCGCGCGCGTGCAGCGGGACTGGCCGACGACCGGGACCGTGGTGTCGACCCACGACACCAAGCGCAGCGCGGACGTGCGGGCCGCGCTGGCGGTGCTCACGGAGTGCCCGCAGCGCTGGGCCGACGTGCTGGCCGAGGTGACCCGGACCGGCGAAGGCGTTCCGGACGCGCAGCTGGCGTGGGCGGCCTGGCAGACGGTCTTCGGGCTGGGTCCGGCGAGCGGGGAGCGGGTGCGGGGGGCGCTGCTGAAGCATGTGCGCGAGGCCGGGCTCTACACCAGCTGGACCGAG
Source organism: Streptomyces sp. (assembly GCA_013361925.1). GTDB lineage: Bacteria > Actinomycetota > Actinomycetes > Streptomycetales > Streptomycetaceae > Streptomyces. Next base: position 6,242 of record JABFXD010000207.1, read on the forward strand.
CAGGAGCCGCCCTACGAGGAGGCGGTGGCGGCGTTCGTCGCGGCGGGGCCGTGCGGGGCGCCCGGTGAGCATGTGGCGGCCTTCCGGAGCGCCCTGGAGCCGTCGGTGCGGGCGAACGTGCTCGGCACGGCGCTGGTCCAGCTGACGATGCCCGGGGTGCCCGACGTCTACCAGGGCACGGAGGCCGAGTACCGGGCGCTGGTCGACCCGGACAACCGCCGGCCCGTGCGGTTCCCGCCGGACGAGCCTGGCGAGAAGGGGGCGTTGACCGCGGCGGCCCTGCGGCTGCGAGCCCGGCGGCCCGCCGCCTTCGGCGACTCGGCGACGTACGCGCCGCTGGCCGCCGAGGGTGCGGCGGCGGCCCACTGTCTGGCGTTCGCCCGCTCCGGGGAGGTCGTCACCGCCGTCACCCGGCTGTCGCTGCGGCTGGCGGAGGCGGGCGGCTGGGGCGCGACCCGGTTGCCGCTGCCGCCCGGCAGGTGGGCCGATGTGCTCGCTCCGGAGCGGGAGTTCACGGGGCACGCACGCGTGGCGGAGCTCTTCGAGGAGTCGCCGGTGGCCTTGTTGGAGAGGGTCGGCTAGGGCGTGAGCGTTCACCGCGCGCCGGGGACCGGTCCCGGTGAACGGGCGCGCACCCGCGCGTGCTCCCGGGGCCCGTGCCGGACGACCGGCGCGTGGTGACGAGCGACCGCACCCGTTCGCATCTGGGTCGCGGGCGTCCGTGCCGGTGCTCGGCGACGCGGTACGCGCGCGTATACGCGCGTCATGTCGAGCGCCGGTGCCCGCGCCCCCTCTCCACCGCGTTCCGGCACGCCCGCCGGCTCTCACGGACCTTCCTGTCGGCGGCCAATGCATCTGGGCGCCCCCGGGCGCCTCCCCCGGTGCGTCCTTGACAGTCCACGGAGACCGTGGGGTACTGCGGATTGCGAAGCCGGGCGGATGTTTCGGGGGTGAGTCTCCTGCCGGAGCTGCGCTACCCCACAGAGACCGAAGTCGTCGCGTCGGCACGGGCGTTGGCCGCTCATCGGCCCGCCCTGTGCACCCTGCGGCAGGTCGGCCGGTCACGGGCGGGCAGGCCCTTGCTGCTGCTGTCCGTGGGCCGGGCGGAACGTGCCGTGCTCGTCGTCGCCGGCGCCCACGCCAACGAACCCACGGGCGGCGCCACCCTCCTCGACGTCGCCGAACGGGTCGTACGGGAGCGGGAGTTGCGGGCGGACACGTCCTGGCACTTCCTGCTGTGCGCGGACCCCGACGGGGCCAGCCTGCATGTGACGCCGGCGCCGCGCAGTCTGTTCGACTACCACCGCGGCTTCTTCCGGCCCGCGGGGCAGGAGCAGCCGGAGTGGTCGCCCGCGGTGCTGCCGCCCGACCGGCTGCCGCCCGAGACGCGCGCGCTGACCGGGGTCATCGACGAGCTGCGCCCCTACCTCCAGGTCACGCTGCACGGCACCGACCTGGGCGGCAGCTGGGTGCAGCTGACCAAGGACATACCGGGGCTCGCCGAGCCGTTCGCGAAGTCCGCGGCGGAGCTCAACATCCCGGTGGAGACCGGCGCCTCGGACGCCGCGGGCTGGCCCGCGTCCGGGCCCGGCGTGCATGTGATGCCCGCGCCGGGTGCCGGGGCGGCGTACCCGAGCATGCCGGACGACGCCCGCAACAGCACCTGGTACCACGCCCACCGGTACGGCGGGCTGACGGCGATCGTCGAGGTGCCGATGTGGGCGAGTGACCTGGTCGACGACCCCGTGCCGCATCCGGCGCCGGCGGTGGCACTGCGCCGGCTGGCGGGGCGGCTGCTTCAGGACACGCTCCAGGTGGAGCGGGTGCTGACCGACGCGCTGCCCCGGCTGCCGGGCGTCGACGGGCCGCTGCTGCGGGCCGCGAAGTGGGGGCTGGAGCTGGTGCCGGGACTGGCCGCGGACTGGGCGCACACGGTTCCGGCCGACAACACGCGCGCGTACGTGGGCAGTGTGGACGCGTTCGCTCGGCGGCTGCCGCTGCGGGCCGCGTCGATGCTGCTGCGCGTGCTGACGGAGCACGACGACCGTGCGGCGCCGCGCCTGGAGCGGCTCGTGGCGACCTGGAGCGAGGCGTTCGCGGAGCGGTTCCGGGCCCGCTGGGTGCCGTTGGAGCACCAGATCGAGCACCAGTCCCGCACGGTGGTGGCGGCGGCGCTGCACGCGCGCGACCGGGCCGCGTGAGCGCCGCCTCGTCACCTCGCGCGGGGCGGGTCGTGCCGGTGCGACCACCGACCCCGAGCACGGGGTCAGCTGTCGAGCGCGAACACCGGCCCCGAGCGCGAGGTCAGCTGTCGAGCGCGAACACCGGTCCGGTGCGTCCGGCCATCACGCATCCGTTGGAGAAGGTCTCGGCGTACTCGACGGGCCGTCCGTTCCACTCCCCCCGCGCGTGTGCGGTCACCGGGGCGTAGACCATCGGGCAGTAGCCGTCCTTCGGCGGGAGGGCCGTGATGTCACCGTCGACCGCCGTGAGGTCCGCGCAGGCCTCGGCGGCGTGTCCGTGCCCCTGGGGCGGGTCGCACAGCAGGAGGGTGCCGCGGGTGTCGCTGGAGCGGGCGTCGCCCTTGGTGACCGTGAGGTAGAGCCAGTTCCCGGCGCGGGCGTCCTGCGCGGTCGCCTGGGCGGGGGACGTGGCGGTGAGGAGGAGGGCGGCCGTGGCGAGCAGGGCGCCCCGGGCCGCCTTCGATGCGGTGCGGTTCTTCATTCCAGATGCATCGGCACGGCCGTCTGGGAACCCCACCCCGACTCACCCGAACGAGAGCCCACGCGCGCGTGCCGCCCGGCCGCCAGTTCGAACGCGGCCTGCACCACACGCGCCTGGTACTCCACCTGGCGGGCGACGGGAATCCAGCGCGCCCCGCAGCCGTCGAGATAGTCGGCGCACCACGCGTCGATGAGCCGGTCCAGTTCGGGCAGCACGCCGGCCGGGTCGGCGCCCGCGGCGGTGACGAGCTGGTGCAGCAGTCCCGCCGTGCGCAGCGCGAGGCGCCGGCCGGAGATGCGCAGGGTGGCCAGGTGGGAGGTGCTCAGCGGCGGCAGCGGGTGGCTGCCGTCGGCGCCGGCGACATCGGGGTCCCAGGCGTCCGCGAGACCGGGGCAGACCAGTAAATAGTCGTCCACCGGGGCGAGCAGCCGTTCCGCGTCCGGTACGGCGGCGAGGTGCGGGCGGATGCGGGCGAGGAGGCGCTCCAGGAGCCCCGTGTCGTGCCGTAGCGTGCGGCTGACGAGGCGCAGGACGGTGTCCGCGTCGACGGGCGGGGTGCCGTCCTCGACGGCCGCCACGCCCCACATGGGGGCCTCGACGACCGCGGTGACGGTGCCGTGCCGGTAGGGGTGGAACCAGGTGGACTCGACGGCGGCCTCGGTGATGGCCGCGGCCAGGTCGCCGCGGCGCGGGGGCGGGATGCGGTAGACGGCGGGGCCGAGGCCGGGCCAGTACAGGGTGTCGTACGGGCCGAGCTCGCGCGGGATGCCGAGGCGGCCCGCGATACGGGCGACGCGCCCGGCGAGTCCTGGCAGGTCGTGGGTGAGCTCGACGAAGCCGCCGCCGACGTCGACGCCGTGCAGGGAGCACTGGAGGAAGGGCCGCAGCTCGTCCTGGAGGTCGAGCAGGGCGCGGGTCTCGGGCAGGGTGACCGCGGCGGCGCCGTCGGGCAGCCACTCGGGCTGTTCCAGGAAGCCGGGCCGGAAGAACTGCCGGAAGTAGCGGCCGAGGGTGTACGGGCCGTGCAGCCAGCCCTCGTTGCGGCGCAGTCCGTCGGGGTCGAGGCAGAGCAGCAGGTTCCAGGTGGCGTCGGCGGCCTCGGTGAGCGTGGGGTCGGCGAGGGCGCTCTCGGCGAGGTGCAGGACGGTGGCACCGCCCACGGGTTCGTTGGCGTGCGGGCCGGCGACGACGAGGGCCTGCCGGGCGCCGTGGCCGACGGAGAGCAGCCACAGGGGCGTGCCCGCGCGGGAGGTGCCGACGGGGCGGAGCCTGGCGTCGCGCGGATGGCGGGCGACGAGTGCGACGGCACGGGCGGCGAGTTCGTCGACGGACGGGTAGCGGAGGAGGGGCGACAGGGCACACCTCCACGATGTGGTGCCGTCGGTTCACCTGGTGTGCATGGTGGACGTACAGTCAGTCACGACTTGGGGGGTACGTCAACACCGCCGCAGGCAAAGGGAATTGGACGTTCTACAGCGAGCAAATCCCAGGCCAGAGCTAAGGTTCGCCTCAATC
>JABFXD010000236.1 GCA_013361925.1 Streptomyces sp.
GGTTACATTCCGAACCCGGAAGCTAAGCCTTACAGCGCCGATGGTACTGCAGGGGGGACCCTGTGGGAGAGTAGGACGCCGCCGAACTCCTTTTATAGCTCCGGCTCTTGGGCATACTGCCCGAGAGCCGGAGCTTTTTTGTGTTGAGGTAGGGTCAGGGGGCATCGTTGGTACGTTTCCCACAGGAGGCCCCCGGGTGGAGGTCCAGGAGACTCGCGTCCAGACGGATCGAGTCCTCACCATCCCCAACATCCTCAGCATGGCGCGGCTCCTTGGGGTGCCCCTCTTCCTGTGGTTGATCCTCCGGCCCGAGTTCGGAGGCCCCCAGAGTGACGGTTGGGCGCTTCTGGTGTTGGCCTTCAGCGGAGTCAGTGACTATCTCGACGGCAAGCTCGCCCGGCGCTGGAATCAGGTCAGCAGCCTCGGCCGGCTCCTGGATCCCGCGGCAGACCGGCTCTACATTCTCTCGACTTTGGTCGGACTGACCTGGCGCGAGATTCTGCCCATCTGGTTGACCGCTGTACTGCTGGCGCGGGAGCTGGTCCTGCTGGTGATGGTGGGTATCCTCCGGCGCCACGGCTATCCGCCGCCGCAGGTGAACTTCCTCGGCAAGGCCGCCACGTTCAACCTGATGTATGCCTTCCCCTTGCTCCTGCTCAGTGACGGAACTGGCTGGCTGCCGTCACTCGCTGCTATTTTCGGATGGGCGTTCGCAGGATGGGGTACAACGCTGTATTGGTGGGCAGGAGTCCTCTACGTGGTACAAGTCCGCCGCCTGGTACGTGCGGACGCCATGGCCGATTGAACTCGCCGATTGGCGCAGTCTTACTGGCGCGATGGCCCGTGGTGAAAAAGTGCGGGACAATCTGGACGGGTGAAGTCGGCTAGACCGTCGTCTCTTGTGAGGAGGACGCTTCCGACATGAAGGCCGTCGTGATGGCCGGAGGTGAAGGCACACGCCTTCGCCCCATGACCTCGAGCATGCCCAAGCCGCTCCTACCCGTGGCCAACCGCCCGATCATGGAGCACGTTCTGAGGCTGCTCAAAAGGCATGGGCTCAACGAGACCGTCGTTACTGTTCAGTTCCTGGCCTCACTGGTCAAGAACTACTTCGGTGACGGCGAAGAGCTCGGAATGGAGCTCTCCTATGCCAACGAGGAGAAGCCACTCGGTACCGCCGGAAGCGTCAAGAACGCCGAAGAGGCGTTGAAGGACGATGCCTTCCTCGTCATCTCCGGCGATGCCCTGACCGACTTCGACCTCACCGAGCTGATCAATTTCCACAAGGAGAAGGGCGCGCTCGTCACCGTCTGTCTGACGCGCGTACCCAATCCGCTGGAATTCGGTATCACCATTGTCGACGAAGAAGGAAAGGTCGAGCGCTTCCTCGAGAAGCCGACCTGGGGGCAGGTCTTCTCCGACACGGTGAACACCGGCATCTACGTGATGGAGCCCGAGGTCTTCGACTATGTCGAGGCCGATGTGCCCGTCGACTGGTCCGGTGATGTCTTCCCGCAGCTGATGAAGGAAGGCAAGCCGATCTACGGCTTTGTCGCCGAGGGGTACTGGGAGGACGTCGGTACCCATGAGAGCTATGTGAAGGCCCAGGCCGACGTCCTGGAGGGCAAGGTCGACGTCGAGATCGACGGCTTCGAGCTCTCGCCGGGTGTGTGGGTGGCCGAGGGTGCGGAAGTGCATCCCGACGCCGTTCTCCGGGGCCCGCTCTACATCGGGGACTACGCCAAGGTCGAGGCCGGCGCCGAGATCCGTGAGCACACTGTCGTGGGGTCCAACGTCGTCGTGAAGAGCGGGGCGTTCCTGCACAAGGCCGTGGTGCACGACAACGTGTACGTCGGGCAGCACAGCAATCTGCGCGGCTGTGTGGTCGGGAAGAACACAGACATCATGCGTGCGGCTCGCATCGAGGACGGCGCGGTCATCGGGGACGAGTGCCTTGTCGGTGAAGAATCGATCGTTCAGGGCAATGTGCGGGTCTATCCGTTCAAGACCATCGAGGCCGGCGCCTTCGTCAATACCTCGGTGATCTGGGAGTCCCGGGGGCAGGCCCACCTCTTCGGTGCCCGAGGCGTCTCCGGGATCCTGAACGTGGAGATCACGCCCGAGCTGGCTGTGCGTCTCGCCGGTGCCTATGCCACGACTCTGAAGAAGGGGTCCACGGTCACCACGGCCCGTGACCACTCCCGTGGTGCGCGTGCACTGAAGCGGGCGGTCATTTCCGCGCTGCAGGCCAGCGCCATCGACGTACGGGATCTGGAGAACGTACCGCTGCCCGTTGCCCGGCAGCAGACCGCTCGGGGCAGTGCGGGTGGGATCATGATTCGGACCACGCCCGGGGTGCCGGATTCCGTGGACATCATGTTCTTCGACGGGCGGGGAGCCGACCTGTCGCAGGGCAGTCAGCGCAAGCTGGACCGGGTGTTCGCGCGGCAGGAGTATCGACGGGCGTTCCCCGGCGAGATCGGGGATCTGCACTTTCCCGCGAGCGTGTTCGATTCGTACACCGGGTCGCTGCTGCGGAACGTCGACACGACGGGTATCGCCGAGTCGGGGCTGAAGGTCGTCGTCGATGCGTCGAACGGTAGCGCCGGGCTTGTGCTGCCCAGTCTGCTCGGCAAGCTCGGGGTGGACTCGCTGACCGTCAATCCGGGGCTCGATGAGTCGCGGCCCACCGAGACCGCGGATGTGCGGCGGTCGGGTCTGGTGCGGCTCGGGGAGATCGTGGCGTCGTCGCGGGCGGCGTTCGGGGTGCGGTTCGACCCGGTCGGTGAGCGGCTGTCGCTGGTCGACGAGAAGGGGCGGATCGTCGAGGACGACCGGGCGTTGCTGGTGATGCTCGACCTGGTGGCCGCGGAGCGGCGCAGTGGTCGGGTGGCGCTGCCGGTGACCACCACGCGGATCGCCGAGCAGGTGGCGGCGTACCACGGGACGCAGGTGGAGTGGACGACGACGTCGCCGGACGATCTGACGCGGGTCGGTCGGGACGACTCGACCATCTTCGGCGGTGACGGCAAGGGCGCGTTCATCGTGCCCGAGTTCAGCAGTGTGTTCGACGGTACGGCGGCCTTTGTGCGGCTGATCGGGCTGGTGGCGCGGACGCAGCTCACGCTCAGCCAGATCGACGCGCGGATTCCGCGGGCGCATGTCCTCAAGCGGGATCTGGCTACCCCTTGGGCGGTCAAGGGGCTTGTGATGCGTCGGGTCGTGGAGGCGGCCGGCGATCGCTTTGTCGACACGACCGACGGAGTGCGGGTCGTGGAGACCGACGGGCGATGGGTCATGGTGCTGCCCGACCCCGCCGAAGCGGCCACCCATCTGTGGGCCGAAGGGCCCGATGACGCCTCCGCCCAGGCACTGCTCGACGAGTGGTCGGCGGTCGTGGACAGCGCCGGACGCTGAAAAACGCTGCACGCGTGCGTGCCGGACAAGTGTCCCCAAGGGGGCCTGTCCGGCACGCCGGTGGGGCCATTCGGAGGTAGTGGTCGCGACGTGCGACGATGTGCGGCATGCCGCAGCAGCCCCCCGTTCGGAGCACTCCTACGCGCCCCTCGCGCCCGGACGCCTCCATGTCGCTGCTCACCAACGTCATGGACCACAGCCTCGACGACGGGTACGCGGAGGCGGCCGCTCGGAAGAAGGCCGCGGGCGAGGGGGGCCTGCCGAAGACACTGCGGGCGAAGCTCGGTCTTGCCGCCGGCCTGGTGCTGGCGGCTCTGGTCGTGACCGTCGGGGCGGCGCAGGCACGCGTCGCGGCTCCCGTCGTCGCCAAGGAGCGCGAGGAGCTGATCGACCGCATCGACCGTGAGACGGACACGGCCGACAAGCTCGAGAGCACGGTCGACGACCTTCGTGACGATGTGAGCGCCATGCAGCGTGAGGCGCTCCGGGACAGCGGCGGCAGCGGGCAGGCGGACCTGGTCGGCATTCTGTCCGGTGCCACGGCCGTGCACGGACCCGGTGTGAAGCTGGTCGTGGACGACGCCAAGGAGGCCACCACCGGTGGTGACGGCGACCCGCGTGAGACCTCCGGGTTCTCCGACACCGGGCGGGTCCGGGACCGGGACATGCAGCGCGTGGTCAACGGGCTGTGGGAATCGGGCGCGGAGGCCGTCTCCATCAACGGACAGCGGCTGACGGCGCTGTCCGCGATCAGGGCCGCGGGCGACGCGATACTGGTCGACAACAGGCCGCTGGTGCCGCCGTACACGGTGCTCGCGGTGGGGGACGGGCAGCGGCTGAGCACCAGGTTCCAGAACAGCGCCGACGGGCTCTATCTGAACGCCCTGCAGGAGAACTACGGCATCCGGACGAGCATCTCCGTAGAGGGGGATCTCCGGCTGCCCGCAGCAACGAGTGTGATCGTACGTACAGCACAGCCGAGAACTGAGAAGGGCACATCGTGATCGCCGTACTGGGCCTCGTCGTGGGAGTCGTGGCCGGCCTCTTGGTCCGGCCCGAGGTTCCGGCGGTCGTCGAGCCTTATCTGCCGATCGCCGTCGTGGCGGCGCTCGACGCCGTCTTCGGCGGTCTGCGGGCCATGCTCGACGGCATCTTCGACGACAAGGTCTTCGTGGTGTCGTTCCTGTCCAACGTGGTCGTCGCCGCGCTGATCGTGTTCCTGGGCGACAAGTTGGGCGTGGGTGCCCAGCTGTCGACCGGTGTGGTCGTCGTCCTCGGTATCCGGATCTTCTCGAACGCCGCGGCGATCCGTCGGCATGTCTTCCGGGCGTGAGGCCGATGAGCGACCAGGACGGCACGCCGGAGAACAGGCTGCGCAAGGAACTGCCCGAGGAACGGCCCGCTACGGCCCCGGAGGCGGCGACGTCGCCGAAGGACGACAAGCCCGGGCTGACCGGCCGGCAGCGGCTGGTTCAGGGGCTGTGGCCGCCGCGGGTCACCCGTGCCCAACTGATCGTCGCCGTGCTGTTGTTCGGCCTCGGTTTCGGGCTGGCCGTGCAGGTGGCGTCGAACAGCGACGGCGACAGCGCGCTGCGCGGTGCCCGGCAGGAAGATCTTGTTCGCATCCTCGATGAACTCGATGACCGTACACAGCGTCTTGAGGACGAGAAGCAGGGTCTCGAGAACCAGCGGGACGAGTTGGAGAACAGCTCGGACCAGGCGGAGGAGGCCCGCAAGCAGACGTTGGAGAAGGAGCGGCAACTCGGCATCCTGGCGGGCACGGTGGCCGCGCAGGGGCCGGGCATCACGATGACGATCGAGGACACGAAGAGGACGGTCGAGGCGGACATGCTGCTCGACGCGATCCAGGAGCTGCGCGCGGCCGGTGCCGAGGCGATCCAGGTGAACGGTGTGCGGGTGGTGGCCGGCACCTATCTGACCGAGTCGGGCAACAGTGTGAGCGTCGACGGGAACAAGATCAACGCTCCGTATCGTTTCAAGGTCATCGGCAAACCGCAGGACCTCGAACCGGCGCTCAACATTCCTGGAGGCGTGGTGCAGACTCTGGAGAAGGAGCAGGCCACGGTCACCGTCGAGCGGTCGACCAAGATCGTCGTGGACGCCTTGCGAGCCGCGAAGCAGCCTGACTACGCTCGGTCGTCCTCCCGGTGAACCGCGGGTGCATGAGGGACGTCCGGCGAGGGCATGAGGTTGCGGGGGGTCGGCGCACCGATTGGGTGGTGCGTGGTGGAAACTGTCTGGTGGATACGGACGTTGTCAGGATGTCCGGGTCGGCCGGTGTATGCAGTCAGGGTTCGTCCTGCCCCACGGGCGGGTCTGTTTCGGTCAAGGGGAATCGCCCGTGAAGTTGTTTGCGAAGTTGTTCGGCAAGAGCGCGCGAGAGGGTAGCGACCATGCGAACGCGACCGCTCGCCATCGCGCACAGCCAGACGCGGAGGGCCAGCGCCCCCTGTTCCGGGACCAGGTGGGCGGTGACGCTGCCGGAGCGCAGGGCGCGCCGGTTGACCCTGCGCAGCCCGGCGGCATAGGTTTCGGGCAACCGTCAACCTCAAGTACGGGTGGAGAGTTTTCCATGTCGGCCCTGGTGTGTACGAGGTGCGGTAACCGCAACGCGGAGAACAGCCGCTTCTGCTCCAACTGCGGTGCGCCGTTGCGCGGTGGGCCCGAGCGCCCGTCCGAGACGACCTCCACCATCTCGATCTCGGGTCTTGAGGCCTACGACGCCGAGGTCACCGGTCAGACGCAGGTGCCCATGCTCTCCCCGGAGGCGCAGGCGGCCGTCGACGCGCTGCCGCTGGGTTCCGCGCTCCTGGTCGTGCGCCGCGGGCCGAACTCGGGCAGCCGCTTCCTGCTGGACGGCGATCTGACCACGGCCGGCCGTCATCCGCAGAGCGACATCTTCCTGGACGACGTGACGGTGTCGCGCCGCCATGTGGAGTTCCGTCGCCAGCAGGACGGCTCGTTCACCGTGGGCGACGTCGGCAGCCTCAACGGCACGTATGTGAACCGGGAGCGGATCGACACGGTGCCGCTGCACAACGGGGACGAGGTACAGATCGGCAAGTACCGGCTGGTCTTCTACGCGAGCCAGCGGGGCTACTGACCCCGTCAGGGAAGGTCCATGCTTCAAACACCGAGCGGCGGTGCCGGTCACGGTGCCGCCGCCGCGGACAGTGGGCTGATGAGCATCGGCACGGTGCTCAACGTGCTGCGCGACGAGTTCCCCGAAGTCACCATCTCCAAGATCCGCTTCCTGGAGTCCGAGGGCCTCATCGAGCCGCAACGGACCCCTTCGGGGTACCGCAAGTTCAGTGCGGAGGACGTCGAGCGCCTCGGCCATGTGCTGCGGATGCAGCGGGACCACTATCTGCCGCTCAAGGTGATCCGGGAGTACCTGGACGCCATGGAGCGCGGTGAGGCCGTGGCGCTGCCGGTGGTGGGGCGCCAGCGGGACGGCGGGGAAGCCCTGCCGGACCCCTGGGAGGCCCCTACGGCGGCGCGGATCGGCCGGGCCGAGCTGATGGCGGCCGCCGAGATCGGTGAGCGGGAGCTCGAGGAGTGGGAGTCGTACGGGCTCATCGCTCCGTTGCCCGACGGGGCGTACGACGCCGAGGTGGTCACCGTGGCGGCGCTCGTCGTCGAGCTGGGGCGGTTCGGGATCGAGCCGCGGCATCTGCGGGCGATGAAGGCCGCCGCCGACCGTGAGGCGGGCCTTGTGGACCAGGTGGTGGCCCCGCTGAAGCGCCACCGCAATCCGCAGACCCGGGCGCACGCGGAGGCCCGCACGAAGGAACTGGCGGGGCTCACGGTGAAGCTGCACGCGGCGCTGGTGCAGACGGCCCTCGGCGTACGGCTGCCCTGAAGGGCGCGGGCGTCGGATCCGGCTCCCGTTTCCGGCCCGACTACCCAAACGTCCCGGGCACGGCCTAGGGTTGCTGTGTGAACGAGCTCGATGTCGTAGGTGTCCGGGTCGAAATGCCCTCCAACCAACCGATCGTGCTTCTGCGTGAAGTGGGAGGCGACCGCTACCTCCCCATCTGGATCGGGCCGGGGGAGGCGACGGCGATCGCCTTCGCCCAGCAGGGCATGGCCCCCGCACGACCGCTGACCCACGACCTGTTCAAGGACGTGCTGGAGGCCGTCGGCCAGGAGCTCACCGAAGTGCGCATCACGGACCTGCGTGAGGGCGTCTTCTACGCGGAGCTCGTCTTTGCCAGCGGGGTCGAGGTGAGTGCCCGGCCCTCCGACGCCATAGCGCTGGCGCTGCGCACCGGAACGCCGATCTACGGCAGCGACGGTGTGCTCGACGACGCGGGGATCGCGATCCCGGACGAGCAGGAGGACGAGGTGGAGAAGTTCCGCGAGTTCCTCGACCAGATCTCGCCCGAGGACTTCGGCACCAGCAGCCAGTGAGACGGACCGGCTCGGCGGACTCGCGGTCCGTGACGGGGCGGCTGTGTCCGGTCACCACGGAAATGCTGGCATTTGCCACCGGCGTGTGAGAGCGTCCTACGGCCCGCCTCAAGCGCATTCGGCTAGCCTTTCCCCGCGGTGGGGTACGGGAAACCACTCCTAGGGTGATTATCACTCGGCGTGCCGAGTGTGGCGATCGTTGACGCGCCCCGGGTGACTGCCTACCGTCGAGAAGGCAGGTCAAGGACGGAGGTCGGCGTGAGAAGCAGCGGCGACGGTACGGCTGGGGGTGCCCCCGGACGGAGTCTCGGGGCAAGCGGTCCGTACCCTCCCCCAAGCTCTCAACTGCGTTCGAGTTGGGGGGACCCTCATCACGACAGCGCGGCCGATCACGTTCCGCAGCGACCGGCGGCCGTGCCGAGCAGTGGCGGAGGGGCGACGTCCATGGCGTCCGAGGAGATCGGCTACCGCGGTCCGACGGCCTGTGCGGCCGCCGGCATCACCTATCGGCAACTCGACTACTGGGCGCGTACCGGGCTCGTCGAGCCGAGTGTGCGGCCCGCCTACGGGTCGGGGACGCAGCGGCTGTACAGCTTCCGGGACGTTGTCGTCCTGAAGATCGTCAAGCGGTTCCTCGACACCGGTGTGTCGCTGCAGAACATCCGTACCACCGTGCAGCACCTCAGGGAGCGCGGTTTCCGCGACCTGGAGCGCATGACGCTGATGAGCGACGGTGCCACGGTCTACGAGTGCACCTCGCCCGACGAGGTCCACGCGCTGCTCCAGGGCGGCCAGGGCATCTTCGGGATCGCCGTGGGTGTGGTGTGGCGGGACGTGGAGAGCGCCTTGTCGCAGCTGCACGGGGAGCGGATCGACACCGGCGAGACGCTCGTGGGGCACAATCCCGCCGACGAGCTGGCGCGGCGGCGGGGCAATCGGGCCGTTTGAGGCTCTGCCCGGGGCATCACCGAGGGCATTGTCAGTGGCGTAGGGCAGCATCGGACATGTGAGAAACGCGCCCACGATCCTGCATCTCGACATGGATGCCTTCTTCGCCTCGGCGGAGCAGGCGTCCAAGCCGAGTCTGCGCGGGAAGGCCGTGGTGGTGGGCGGGCTGGGACCGCGTGGTGTGGTGGCCACCGCGTCGTACGAGGCCCGGGTCTTCGGAGTCCATTCGGCGATGCCGATGGCGCAGGCGCGGCGGCTGGCGCCGAATGCCGCGTATCTCGTGCCGCGCTTCGGGTTCTACCGGTCGATCAGTGAGCAGGTGATGGCGCTGCTGCGGGCGCTGTCGCCGCTGGTGGAGCCGTTGAGCCTCGATGAGGCGTTCGTGGATCTGGAGGCCGGGGGAGCGGCCTGGGACGAGGGGTCCGCGCGGCTCGTGGGGGAGAAGCTGCGTGCCGACATACGGGCGGTCACCGCGCTCACGGGGTCGGTGGGGCTCGCGGCGTCCAAGATGCTCGCGAAGATCGCGTCCGAGCAGGCCAAGCCCGACGGACTGGTGGTGATCGATCCGGGGACCGAGCGAGAGCTGCTCGGGCCGATGTCCGTGCGGATCCTGCCGGGGGTGGGGCCGGCCACCGGGGACCATCTGCGGCGGGCGGGGATCCACACGGTCGAGGAGATCGTGGAGGCGGGCGAGGACGAGCTGGTACGGCTGCTGGGGAAGGCGCACGGGCACGGGCTGTATGCCATGGCGTTGGCGCATGACGAGCGGCCGGTGGTGGCGGAGCGGGAGACCAAGTCGGTGTCGGTCGAGGACACGTACGACGTGGACATCCACGATCGGCTGCGGGTGGGGATGGAGGTTCAGCGGCTGGCCGACCGGTGTGTGCGGAGGCTGCGGGGGGCCGGGTTGTCGGGGCGCACGATCGTGCTCAAGGTGCGGCGGTACGACTTCTCCACGCTGACCCGGTCCGAGACGCTGCGGGGGCCCACCGATGATCCGGCGGTCGTGCGGGAGGCCGCGGCGCGGTTGCTGGAGTCCGTGGACACGACGGGGGGTGTGCGGTTGCTGGGGGTGGGGGTTTCCGGACTGGCCGACTACACGCAGGAGGATCTGTTCGCGCAGGCCGCGGGGGATCTGGGGGAGCTGCCCGAGGAGGAGCCGGGGGAGGTGGCCGCGGAGAAGGACGAGGCGCCTGTCGAGCGGCGGTGGGTTGCGGGGCATGACGTCACGCATGCCGAGTTCGGGCATGGGTGGGTGCAGGGGAGTGGGCTGGGGCGGGTGACGGTGCGGTTCGAGACGCCGGATTCCGAGCCGGGGCGGGTGCGGACGTTTCGGGTGGATGATGCGTCGTTGGCCGTGGCTGAGCCTTTGCCGTTGGTGGCGGTGGGGGGCGGGGTCGCCGCATCCGGCCTTCGGCCGGATTCGTGTTCCCACCCGCACCACCCGTGACAGCTTCGTTGTCGGGTGCGGGTGGCCCCTGTGGGGCGGGTTCGCCGTCGGCGGCTGCGGGCTCGTGGGGGGCTTCGGGGTTAGGCGTCCGCGTCCTCTGTGCCTGCCAGTTTGCCGAAGTCTCGGTCCGGGAGTGGGGGTGCGGGGGCGATGTCCAGGCCGTAGTGGTGGTAGAGCTGGAGTTCCTGGTCGGGGGAGAGGTGGCGGCCCACGCCGAAGT
>JABFXD010000718.1 GCA_013361925.1 Streptomyces sp.
ATTAAGCCTCTCTGAGAGGCCGCTCCATGGCGCCAGTTCCGGCTTTATATCGGGCAAACAAGGTTCTGGCGGCGTTCTCAGGGAGCACTCAGGGAGCTCTCATGGTCGGGCGACAAGCTCAGTGTCATGACCGAGAGCTTCCGCCGCGACGGCGAGTACGAGCAGTACGCGAACCCCTACCAGGGCGCCCAGCAGCACGCCTCCTCCCCCGTCAACCCCGAGTGGCCGGCCCCGCCGGCCCAGCCCCCCGCGCCGCAGCCGGTGACGGTGGAGCCGGGGACCACGGTGTGGCCGGCGCAGACTCAGGTCGCCGGCGGTGACGGCAACGGCGGCGGTACCGCTGTCCTGACGGCGGTGGCGGCGGAGCCGGTGGCTCCCGCGCCTTCGCCCTCGCAGAAGAAGCGCGCCCGCGGTCCCTTCGCCCTCCTGGCCGCCGTCGCGATCGTCGCCGCGGCGATCGGCGGCGGTACGGCGTACGGCATCCAGGAGCTGACCGGCAACGACACGGTCACCTCCAGCAGCACCAGCACCAACGTGGTGCCGTCCGCCGACAAGGGCACGGTCTCCGGGGTCGCCAAGGCGGTCAGCCCGAGCATCGTCGAGATCAACGCGACGCTCAGCAACGGCTCCTCCACCGGCTCCGGCGTGATCATCACCAGCGACGGCGAGATCATCACCAACAACCACGTCATCTCCGGCGCCACCTCGATCAAGGTCTCGACGAGCGACGGCAAGGAGTACACGGCCAAGGTCGTCGGCACCGACAGCGCCAAGGACCTCGCCCTGATCAAGCTGGAGAACGCCTCCGGCCTCACCACCGCGACCCTCGGCAACTCCGACGGTGTCCAGGTCGGCGACACGGTCGTGGCGATCGGCTCCCCCGAGGGCCTGACCGGCACGGTGACCAGCGGCATCGTCTCCGCCCTGAACCGTGACGTGACCGTCTCGACGGACGAGAGCCAGGGCCAGCAGCAACAGCAGCAGGGCGGCGGGTGGCCGTTCGAGTTCGGCGGCCAGCAGTTCAACGGCGACACGGGCTCGTCCACGACGACCTACAAGGCCCTCCAGACGGACGCCTCGCTGAACCCCGGCAACTCCGGCGGCGCGCTGATCGACATGAACGGCAACATCATCGGCATCAACTCGGCGATGTACTCGGCCGCGGACTCCACGTCCTCCTCCAGCGCCGGCAGCGTCGGCCTCGGCTTCGCCATCCCGATCAACACCGTCAAGGCCGACCTCGCGAAGCTGCGGGCCGGCGGCACCGACAGCTGAACCACTGAGCGCGTAGGGAGTACGTCATGATCAAGCAGGTTTCCCACGAGGTGGCCGCCCAGGACCCGGCCGGATTCACGCTGGCCCTTGAAGTGGCGTACGAGTTGCACGCGCCGACGGCACCCGCGGTCCGGGCCCCCGAGATCTCCACGGCGGCCGCCCGCCGCACGGCCCGGCGCCGCCGGGTGCGCGCCTGACGCACCTGCCGCGCCTGACCTGGCCCGTGCCCGACCCTTCCCGTGCTTGACCCGACCTCCGGCGGACGTGCGACGCTGAAGGCGCCCACGTCCCACCGCACCCCGAGGAACCGCGAGCGATGAGCCCCGCCGATGGCGACCGTGACCCCCAGCGCATCCTGATCGTCGACGACGAGCCGGCCGTGCGCGAAGCACTCCAGCGCAGCCTCGCCTTCGAGGGCTACGACACGGAGGTCGCGGTCGACGGCGCGGACGCGCTGGAGAAGGCGACCGCGTACCAGCCCGACCTCGTCGTCCTCGACATCCAGATGCCCCGCATGGACGGCCTGACCGCCGCCCGCCGGATGCGCGGCGCGGGCACCACCACGCCGATCCTGATGCTGACGGCACGGGACACGGTCGGCGACCGGGTCACCGGCCTGGACGCGGGCGCCGACGACTACCTGGTCAAGCCGTTCGAGCTGGACGAGCTGTTCGCGCGCGTCCGTGCGCTGCTGCGGCGCAGCTCGTACGCGGCGGCCGGGGCGGGGGCCGTGCCGGAGGACGAGGCGCTGACCTTCGCGGACCTCCGCATGGACCTGGCGACGCGGGAAGTCACCCGGGCCGGGCGCCCGGTGGAGCTGACCCGCACGGAGTTCACGCTGCTGGAGATGTTCATGGCGCACCCGCGCCAGGTCCTGACCCGGGAGCAGATCCTGAAGGCGGTCTGGGGCTTCGACTTCGAGCCGTCGTCGAACTCCCTCGACGTGTACGTCATGTACCTGCGCCGCAAGACCGAGGCGGGCGGCGAGCCCCGCCTCGTGCACACGGTGCGGGGCGTGGGCTATGTGCTCCGACAGGGCGGCGCGGAGTGAGAAGGGTTCTGCGCCGGTTCCAGACCCTGCCGATCCGGGCACGGCTGTCGCTGCTGGTGGCCGCGGCGGTGGCGTTCGCGGTGGCGGCGGTTTCGGTGACGTGCTGGTTCATCGTGCAGGGGAAG
>JABFXD010000014.1 GCA_013361925.1 Streptomyces sp.
GGCGTCCCGGCCGTCGTGATCGCCCCCATCGGCTTCGTCTCCGACCACATGGAGGTCCTCTACGACCTCGACACGGAGGCCAAGGCGAAGGCGGAGGAGCTGGGGCTGCCGATGCGGCGCTCGGCCACCGTCGGCGCCGACCCGCGCTTCGCGGCGGCCGTCCGAGACCTGATCCTGGAGCGGGCGGCGACGGAACGCGGCCAGGAGGTCACCCCGTGCGCGCTGGGCGCGCTCGGCGCGAGCCACAACCTCTGCCCGGTGGGCTGCTGCCCCGCCCGGGCCCCCCGCCCGGCCGCCGCGGGCGCCGACAGCCCCTACGCGTGAGGACCCCGGTGACCGACCCCTTCCACACCGAACTGCTCAAGCTCGCCCAGGAGGCGGCCCGCCGCGCCGGCGAACTCCTCCGGGACGGCCGCCCGGCCGACCTGGAGGTCGCCAGGACCAAGTCGAGCCCCATCGACGTGGTCACGGAGATGGACATCGCGGCGGAGAAACTGATCACGGACCTGATCTCCGCGCACCGCCCGGAGGACGGCTTCCTGGGCGAGGAGGGCGCGTCCAACGAGGGCACGACCGGCGTCCGATGGGTGATCGACCCCCTCGACGGCACGGTCAACTACCTCTACGGGCTCCCCACTTGGGCGGTCTCCATCGCCGCCGAGCACGACGGGGAGACGGTCGTCGGCGTGGTGGCCGCCCCCATGCGGGGCGAGACCTACTACGCGGTGCGGGGCGAGGGCGCGTGGGCGACGGGCCCGAGCTGGTCCGGCGCCCGCGCGCTCAGCTGCCGTCCCGCTCCGCCGCTCGACCAGGCCCTGGTCTCGACGGGCTTCAACTACGTCCTGGAGGTCCGCACCCACCAGGCCGAGGTGGCCCACCGCCTGATCCCGCTCCTCCGCGACATCCGCCGCAGCGGGTCGGCCGCGGTGGACCTCTGCGACGTGGCGGCGGGACGCCTGGACGGCTACTACGAACGCGGCCTTCACCCCTGGGACCTGGCCGCGGGCGACCTCATCGCCCGGGAAGCGGGCGCCCTGACCGGTGGACGCCCCGGAGAGCGCCCCGCACACCATCTGGCGATCGCTGCCACCCCGGGCGTCTTCGAGCCCCTCCAGCGCCTCCTGGAGGACTTCGGCGCCTGGCACGACTGACGTCCTCCGACGCCACGCACGACAAGGGCCCCGGTGCTGGATTCACCGGGGCCCCGCTGTCGTGCTGATGTATCGATCAGACGCTACGCGCTGACCTCCACACCGTGCTCGAAGGCCAGGCGGCGCAGGTCGTCGAGCTCGGCCTGTTCCACCTCGACGAGGAAGTCGTCGCCCTCGTCGCGAGCCCGCGTCAGGTCGGACTCGGTCGTCCTTATGCGCTGCAGAAGTCCTGCGGTGAATGCGTCCATGCTGCGCCCCCTCGTCCTGGGTCGTGGGTCGGTGGCACGGGGGTGTGCCGTTCGGAAGGGGCGATCACGTCTCCTGCAGATGCCCAGCGCTGCCCTGCTGGGCGGCGACGGCGCCGGACACCCACGCCCACTCTGCGGAAAGCGGATTGCGGTGTACCGCATGGTGCTGCGGCACATGCAGAGCGTGATCGCGGGGTGTAAAGCCGTCCTCCCCCCGCTCCCCTCCACGGAAACCTCAACCCAACGAGAAAATCTCGCATTCCCGGGCTTCATACCTGTCGTTCAGACGGTGCTCACCCGCCTTACAGCCGACTTATGGCCGAAAAGGGCAGGATGGAGGTCAACACTCTCACCGACACCCCTGCCCGTGTGCCCGAGAAGCGCTACGCGAGTGGACACGGGTGGACACAGGAAGGACAAGCGACGTGCGCGTACTCGTCGTCGAGGACGAGCAGCTGCTCGCCGATGCGGTGGCCACCGGACTGCGCCGGGAGGCCATGGCCGTCGACGTCGTGTACGACGGTGCGGCCGCCCTGGAGCGCATCGGCGTCAACGACTACGACGTGGTCGTCCTCGACCGCGACCTCCCCCTCGTCCACGGGGATGACGTCTGCCGCAAGATCGTCGAGCTCGGCATGCCCACGCGCGTGCTGATGCTCACCGCGTCCGGCGACGTCAGCGACCGGGTCGAGGGCCTGGAGATCGGCGCCGACGACTATCTGCCCAAGCCCTTCGCGTTCAGTGAGCTGACCGCACGCGTGCGTGCCCTCGGCCGGCGCACCAGCATGCCGCTGCCGCCCGTCCTGGAGCGCGCCGGCATCAAGCTCGACCCGAACCGCCGCGAGGTCTTCCGCGACGGCAAGGAAGTCCAGCTCGCGCCCAAGGAGTTCGCCGTCCTGGAGGTGCTGATGCGCTCCGAGGGCGCGGTCGTCTCCGCGGAGCAGCTCCTGGAGAAGGCCTGGGACGAGAACACGGACCCGTTCACCAACGTCGTGCGCGTGACGGTCATGACCCTGCGCCGCAAGCTGGGCGAGCCGCCCGTCATCGTCAC